>CABTZI010000080.1:0-5840 GCA_902489265.1 uncultured Streptococcus sp. | reverse complement strand
CTGACGTGGTTTGAAGAGATCTTCGAAGAGTATGAGAAAAAATAATATGTACTGGACTATATTTTGTGATATAATAGAGGGTAAGATACTATTTTAGGAGAAAAACTATGGAAGACCCAAGTAGTCAGAATTTGTTGCTACAATTTGTTTTATTGTTTATCTTGACGGTGTTAAATGCCTTTTTCTCGGCCACAGAAATGGCCATGGTTTCACTTAATCGTGCGCGGGTTGAACAAAAGGCAGAAGAAGGAGATAGACGCTATATCCGTCTGCTGAAGGTGCTAGAAAATCCTAACCACTTTTTATCAACCATTCAAGTAGGGATTACCCTGATTACGATCTTATCAGGGGCGAGTTTGGCAGAAACTCTGGGACGAGAAATTGCATCTTGGCTTGGAAATGGTGAAACATCTTATGCCGTTGCAAGTTTTCTATCTTTAGCATTTTTGACTTATATTTCCATCGTTTTTGGGGAATTGTATCCTAAGAGAATCGCTCTTAATCTAAAAGATGCCTTGGCGATTCGTACAGCGCCAGTTATTATTGGGCTTGGGAAACTAGTTAGTCCCTTTGTTTGGCTCTTGTCTGCATCTACCAATCTCTTGAGTCGTTTGACTCCTATGACCTTTGACGATGCTGATGAAAAAATGACCCGTGATGAAATTGAGTACATGCTGACAAATAGTGAAGAAACACTAGATGCTGACGAAATTGAGATGTTACAAGGGATTTTTTCCCTGGACGAATTAATGGCCAGAGAAGTCATGGTTCCTCGAACTGATGCCTTCATGGTGGATATTCAGGATGATAGTCAAACCATAATCCAAAGTATTTTAAAACAAAATTATTCTCGTATCCCTGTCTATGATGGGGACAAGGATAACGTGATTGGGATCATTCACACCAAGGGTCTCCTTAAGGCAGGTTTTGTGGATGGTTTTGACAATATTGTTTGGAAGAAAATCTTACAAGATCCACTTTTTGTTCCTGAAACTATTTTTGTGGATGACTTGTTAAAAGAATTGCGCAATACCCAAAGACAAATGGCAATTTTGCTGGATGAATACGGTGGGATGGCTGGTTTGGTGACACTTGAAGATCTCTTAGAGGAAATCGTTGGGGAAATCGATGACGAAACAGATAAGGCTGAAATCGAAGTCCATCAAATCGGAGAAGATACTTATATCGTTCAAGGTACCATGAATCTCAATGCATTTAATGACTACTTTGATGTTGAACTGGAAAGTGATGACGTTGATACCATCGCTGGTTACTATTTGACAGGGGTTGGGACCATTCCAACGACCGAGAAACTCAGTTATGAATTAGTCAGCCAAAACAAAAAGCTTATCCTAACCAATGATAAAGTGAAAAATGGACGTGTTACCAAGGTAAAAGTCCAAATTACCGAAGTTGAAATAGAAGAAGAAACAGAGTAAACTAGAGGCTTTTGTCACCAGGCGTGACGAAGCTTTTTTCAGTTGATTTCAAAAGGAAATTGTGTCCTCGAAAAACTCAGCCCCAAACTTGCCCCAAAAGTTTTTTAAAGTTATACGTATTTATTCAAGGAAAAAGAAAAAAGCCCTTTAAATTGGGCTTTCTGTTTAAATGAAACCTGATAAATCAAGTTAAAGAAGGCGGTAGACGGATTTGAACCGACGATCAAGCTTTTGCAGAGCCGTGCCTTACCACTTGGCTATACCGCCTTAACGTTTATTATTATACCTTGAAAATGATTTTCAGTCAATAGCTTTTTCAGATTTTTTGTATCAATAAGCCTAAATATTCTGAAAATTCGTTTACTTTTCTTGAAATCTATGATATAATTGATGATAACCTATACTTTATTTATAAGAGGAGTAAATAAATGAAAAAAAGTCAAGTGCTTGCTGTAGCGGGAGCTACCTTATTAGCGTCAGGAGTTCTAGCTGCGTGTTCAAACACTAGTTCAAATAATGCTAAACTAGCAAAAGATTACCAATATGTTTATCAAACAGATCCAGAAACCTTGGATTATATCGTCAGCAATATCGATTCAACATCATTCGTCACAACAAATGCTGTAGATGGTTTGTTGGCTAATGATAAATATGGTAACTTGGTTCCTTCTATTGCTGAATCATGGACAGTTTCAAAAGATGGTTTGACTTATACCTATAAAATCCGTAAGGATGCTAAATGGGTTACAGCAGAGGGAGAAGAATACGCTCCTGTAACTGCTAAAGACTTCGTTACTGGTTTGAAACATGCCGTAGATGGAAAATCAAAAGGACTTTCAATCGTTAGCTCTTCTATTAAGGGATTAGAAGCCTATATCAAGGGTGAAACAAGCGATTTTTCAACCGTTGGAGTAAAAGCACTTGATGATCAAACACTAGAATATACCTTGAACCAGCCAGAAACTTTCTGGAATGATAAGACCACTAGTGGTGTTTTGATGCCGGTTAATGAAGAATTCTTAACTTCAAAAGGTGAAGGTTTTGGTGCCCCAACCGATGCTAACTCTATTCTTTATAACGGTCCATTTGTCTTAAAATCTGTAACTCCAAAATCATCTATCGAGATGGCTAAAAATGATGCTTACTGGGACAAAGAAAATGTAAAAATTGAGAACGTTAAGTTCACTTTCTGGGATGGTAAGGACCAAGATGTGATTGCTAAAGGTTTTGCTGATGGTCAATATAGCAAGGCCCGTATCTTCCCTACAAGTTCTACATATGAAAAATATGCAGCTGACTTTAAAGATAACATTTACTTTAATGAACCAGGAGCGGGTGTTGCAACTGTCAGCTTGAATTATGGCCGTACAACCTATAACCACACTGCCAAAACAAGTGATACCCAAAAGACATCTACTCAGAAAGCATTGCTAAACAAGGAATTCCGTCAAGCCTTGAACTTTGCTGTCGATCGCAATTCTTACTCAGCTCAAACAAATGGTACTGATGGAGCTGCAGTAGCCATCCGTAATACGTTTGCACCTTATAATCTTCAAGTTGGTAAGAAAACATTTGGTGAATTGGTACAAGATAGCTTGGCTAAGACAAATTCTTCTACTTGGTCAAACGTGTCTCTAGCAGATTCTCAAAATGGCCTTTACAATGAAGAAAAAGCGAAAGAAGTCTTTGCTAAAGCCAAATCAAGTCTACAAGCTGAAGGTGTTGAATTCCCAATCCACTTGGATGCCCTGGTTATCCAAGAATCAACAGCGGTTGTAAACCGTGTTCAATCATTGAAACAATCAATTGAAAAAGTATTGGGTTCAGATAATGTTGTTGTAGACTTACAACAAATGACTCAAGCAGAAGCTTTACCAATTTCATTTAGCGCTCCAACAGCTAAAGAGCAAGACTGGGATATCCATACCTTGCTAGGATGGAACCCGGACTATCAAGATCCTTCTACTTTCTTGGATCAATTCGTCCTTAAGGGAGGAAGCACTCGTCTTTACCTTGGTATTGACCAAAACACAGATGCATCAGTAGTAAGCAAACTTGGTTTAGCTGACTATGGAAAATTACTTGATGACGCAAACAGCGAAAACCAAGATGTTCAAAAACGTTATGAAAAATACGCGGTGGCACAAGCTTGGTTGACTGATAATGCTTTGACAATTCCAGTAATGGCTTCTCCTAAAGAAACAGCCGTTTCATATGTTTCAAAAGTTCTACCATTTAGCTCTTCATATTCTGTAGCCGGCCTTAAAGGTGAAAATTCAGGATACTTGAAGTACACTGAAGTTGGTGAAAAAGCAATCACCAAAGAAGAGTATGAAAAAGCTCGTGAAAAATGGTTGAAAGAAAAGACTGAGTCAAACGAGAAAGCTCAAAAAGAATTGGCAAGTCATGTGAAGTAAATAATTTTCAATAGAACTTTCTCTCCATGAGGAGAAGGTTCTTTTGGGATTTTTAAAGGAAATGATATGAAAAAATATATTTTTATGCGTGTTTTGCGGTCATTGGTTTCTATCTTCTTAGTAACAACCTTGACTTACACGATTATCTATACAATGGTTCCTCGAAAATTGATTTTCAAACAGGATACCAACTATAACAAGATTGCGACAACTGCTGATAAACGTGATAACTATGAGAATACCGTTTATGAGCGTATGGGCTATATCGAGTACTACGATACCAAAGAGTTGCAAGAAAAAGCTAGCCAGATGGATGCTTCTGTAACAGTTGAAGCCAATGATACCAACAAGGCTATCTATGAAAAATACATCAAACAAATCGGTCATGGTTGGACCCTGGGAGAATTTACTGAAAGTGGCCAATTCTACGCTACGCGTGAAATCCCGATTTTTGAACGTGTTTTCAAATTCTATGCTAACTTGATTGACATTGATCATACAAATAAAATTCAAGACCCTGAGAATCCAGATTTGAAACGCTACCTTCGTTTTGAAAATGATCCAGCGATTGGATGGTCATTGGTCGGTTCAGGAACGAAACATAAATATCTCTTGTACTTCAACGGTCAGTTCCCATTTGTGCATCAAAACTTTGTGAACATCAATTTAGGTGACTCTTATCCAACCTATGCTAATAGCCCTGTTTTACAGGTTATTACTCAAGGACAAGGACAAACAAAAACATCTCAAGTTCAGTTCCCAACAGGTAAGAAAACTTCTTCTGTAAATATTTACTCAAGAACCTACAAATCGCCTAGTCAGGCTGACTCTCGTGAAGTAGCCAACTACGGAAAAGATGACCCTTATACAGCTACGGAAAGCAATTACCAATATCCTTCTATGATTGCTAGCTCTGCAGTCGTTGGATTGATTGGTTTGGTGATTTCTTATGCGATTGCCGTGCCACTTGGTTCAGCTATGGCTCGCTTCAAGAATACTTGGATTGATAGCTTCTCAACAGGGTTTTTGACCTTCTTGATGGCCCTTCCAACCATTGCCTTGGTTTACATTGTTCGTTTGATTGGATCATCAATTGGTCTTCCAGATTCATTCCCTATTTTGGGTGCTGGAGATTGGCGTTCGTATGTTTTACCAGCAGTGATTCTTGGTTTGTTGGGTGCTCCTGGTACAGCTATTTGGATTCGTCGTTACATGATTGACTTGCAATCACAGGACTTTGTTCGTTTTGCTCGTGCCAAAGGTTTGTCTGAAAAAGAAATTTCAAACAAACACATCTTTAAAAATGCCATGGTTCCGCTGGTTTCAGGAATTCCTGGTGCCGTTATCGGGGTTATTGGTGGTGCAACCCTTACTGAAACAGTCTTCGCCTTCCCAGGTATGGGTAAAATGTTGATTGACTCTGTAAAAGCATCTAATAACTCTATGGTCGTTGGTCTTGTCTTCATCTTTACATGTATTTCTATCTTCTCACTTCTTTTGGGAGATATTTGGATGACTATTATTGACCCACGTATTAAATTGACTGAGAAAGGAGGCAAATAATGTCTACAATCGATAAAGAAAAATTTCAGTTTGTAAAACGTGACGATTTTGCCTCTGAAGCTATTGATGCGCCAGCTTATTCATACTGGGGTTCAGTGTTTAGACAATTTATGAAGAAGAAATCAACTGTAGTCATGTTGGGAATCTTGGTAGCTATCATTTTGATGAGTTTCATCTACCCAATGTTTTCTAAGTTTGATTTCAATGATGTCAGCAAGGTAAACGACTTTAGTGCTCGTTATATCAAGCCAAATGCTGAGCATTGGTTCGGTACAGACAGTAACGGTAAATCTCTTTTTGACGGTGTCTGGTTCGGAGCTCGTAACTCTATCCTCATTTCTGTGATTGCGACAGTAATTAACTTGGTTATCGGTGTTTTTGTCGGTGGTATTTGGGGAATTTCAAAATCAGTTGACCGCGT
>CABTZI010000079.1:0-5845 GCA_902489265.1 uncultured Streptococcus sp. | reverse complement strand
TTAGTAAAACCAGTGGAACTTACCCTGACACGGATTTCCACTGGTTTTTACGATTTTTATCAGACTAACTTCCACTTGGATTAGCGGTGGAAGTTAGTTTGGGAATTTACCATGGGAGAGGTACTTGCTTGCTTCTTTGATACTAAGGTCAGCTACTTCTCCAATATTATTTTTACATAACTATTAAAACTCCTCATGCCCCACCAAGTGGTGCTGAAAGGCATAGACCGCCGCTTGGGTGCGATCGCTGACTTCAAGTTTGGCAAGAATGTTGGACACGTGGGTCTTGACCGTCTTGAGAGAGATAAAAAGTTCGTCTGCAATGCGCTGATTTTCGTAGCCCTTGGCGATGAGTTGGAGAACATCTCGCTCACGCGCAGTCAAGTCCTCATGTAGTTCTATGTGATTGCGGTGGTATTCGACCTTCTTGCTGACCTCTTGTTCAATAGCCAGCTCGCCAGCAGCCACCTTACGGACGGCATGGAGCAGTTCGTCTGCACTAGAAGTCTTGAGCATATAGCCTTTGGCACCAGCATTCAAAACCGGCATTATTTTTTCATTGTCCAAGTAAGAAGTCACAATCAAAATCTTGGCTTCAGGCCATTCTTTTAGGATAGCCAAGGTTGCATCAATCCCATTCATCTCAGGCATGACAATATCCATGACAATGACATCTGGACGCAATTCCAAGGCCAAGTCAATACCCCGAGATCCGTTTGCTGCCTCGCCCACAACTTCTACATCGTCTTGGAGGTCAAAGTAGCTTTTCAAGCCCAAGCGGACCATTTCATGGTCATCTACCAGTAAAATTTTCATCTTTACTCCTTTATCATTCCTTATCTAACAGGGGAATACGGATATCAACCGCCAGTCCTTGCTTGGGAGCTGTCAAGAGTTGAACCGTTCCTGCCATATCTTCAACTCGCTCCTTGATATTACGAAGTCCATAACTCAAGTCATCTAAGCTCCCTAACTGGAAACCAATCCCATTGTCCACTACCTTCAGTTGCAATTCAAAGTCTGTCTGATAGAGATAGACATCCAAACAAGAGGCCTGGGCATGGCGGAGGGTATTGCTGATCAATTCTTGCAGAATACGGAAGATATGCTCCTCGATTTTCTTAGGCAATTTCGTCACATTTTGCTTGAAACTAACCTTGAGATCACTCTTGTCCTCAAGCTCTTTTAAGAGGATTTGAATCCCTTCAACCAGACTCTTCTGCTCCAGTTCAACAGGTCGCAAGTGCAGGAGCAAGACTCTCAAGTCCTTCTGGGCAGTTTCTAAAATAGCTGTAACACTCTGCAACTGGGTCTGCATCTTTTCTCTATCCAGTTTCAAAGTCTGCTGACTGACACCTGACAAAATCATGTGGGCCGCAAACAACTCCTGACTGACGGTATCATGCAAATCCCGAGCAATCCGCTTTCGTTCTTTCTCGATTATTTCCTCTTCCTGGGCAAGACTGTGATTTTCAGCCTTTTGAAGCGCTTCTGTCAAAAGGGTAAGTTTGCCTGACAAGGACTTGAAACTGGCGTCCAAATCTGGATTTGCAACCTGAACCACTTCTTGCCCTGCCAACAAGCGCTTGAGATTGGCCTGCATTTTTCTTAGGGAAAGCTCTTCAACACCTATCCAAAACAGGGCTAAGAGACAGGTCATGGACATGCTGAAAACCAACAACAAAAAGACAAATTTTTCTGTTTTTTCGACATCATGCAAGAAAATTGACCAGTCAAAATCAAGGATTTCCAACAAGCTGTGGGATAGAAATAAGACAAATAGGAAAGAGGAGAGTGCAATGATTACATAAGCTTGTTTTTTCATCCTCTGACCACCTCCACATCCCCAATCATAGTGGTCAAGAAAATTTTGACACTCTTGTTACTCTTAAGATAGTCTCTTGTTTCTTGATGATAGTGTTCATTTCGGAGGGCTCGCTTGGGCTGGTTGAAAAAAGTCAAATCCCCATAGAGATAGTTAACGCTAAGACTGACTTCCACATCTACAGGTACAATGATTTTGGTCGTGCCTATCATCTTTCTGAGGATAATGACATTGTCATGATTGGTTAGGATGACCCTCTCCAGATGAATAGTGTCCTTCCCCATGAGACGAAAGAGATTGATATCATCAAACTTGCAAGTCTGGTAACTTGAAAAATGATGGAGATTGCCAAACCAACGATTTTTCTCCTTCTTAACCGTCACCACCTCTTCAAAAACCAAATTGGTCTGCTCTTTTTCCTGGTTCATCATCGGATAAAGAAGAAAGAGGCTATAGATGACCGCAACAAAAATAGCTAGAATCACAAAAGGATTGAGCATAACAATGAAAAAGAAGAGAATGGTTGCCACCACTAAAAGAAGATTATTTCCCTCTTTACCAGTGTAATAGCGAATCAAAAGTAAAAAGAGGAATAGAATCAGCAGAAAACGCGAAAAATGCTCTGATACCATCAAAATCAGAGCTCCTGTCAAAAGACAGGCTTCGATAAATAAAAAGATTTTAAATTTTCTCATAGGTTCATCCTCTCCTTTCTATTTTATCACAATTCAAAAAAGCCACCTCGGTCTGAAGATGGAAAAAAGGCGGTGGTTACGCCTTTTTCATCTGATCCTTTGCTTCTTTTAATTTTCCATAAAGAATGTAATCTACGCTTTGCAAACCTGCTATAGTAGCACAATTAAGAGCACACATGATTAAGCGTAAATCCGCTTTCCAGCCTTGGATAATATCAATCACTTCTTCGACTGAATAGGTTTCAACCAATTCCAGAACGGTTCGTGACAGCCCTACAGCCTTTGCGCCAAAGACCAAACACTTAATCATATCCAGCGGGTTCCGAACCCCTCCGCTAACCAAAAGTTCGACCTTATCTTTCCAGTCTTGGGCATTGAGAAGGGCCTGCATGGTGGACTGACCCCATTGATTGAGGTAATCACGTTGACCACTGCGACGGTTTTCAATATAGGCAAAGCTGGTACCACCACGACCTGATAGATCCACTGTACGAACACCCAATTCATAGGCTCTTTCGATGGTCTTCACATCCATTCCAAAGCCCACTTCCTTGAGGACAATCGGAACGGGGATTTGCTTACTATAGTCTGCCAGATTCGATTGCCAGCATCTGAACTTCCTTTCTCCCTCAGGCATGAGTAATTCCTGCATGACATTGACATGCACTTGCAGGAGAAGAGGGGTCATCTCATCTACAGTCTGAAGACCTAATTCGACAGGCTTGTCCAATCCAATATTGGTTCCAAGAAGGAGATTTGGATGACTAGACTTGACAGAAAAAGAGTCATCTGTTGAATCTTTGAGGGCTGCGCTATAAGATCCCGTCACAAACAAAATCCCACAGGCGTCCGCCACCTGAGCTAGTTTTTGATTGATTTCTTTACCTTTTTCACTCCCACCCGTCATGGCATTGATATAGAAAGGAAAATCCCACTTTCGACCAGCAAACTCTGTCGACAGATCGATTTCATCCAGGTCGTAAAGAGGCAAGGAAGAATGAATCAACTCCACCTCATCAAAGCTGTTGTAGGAACTTTTCTGCTCAAGGGCATAGCGGATGTGCTCATCCTTACGATTTGTCGTCATGTCCCATCCTTTCTTGGTATAAGAGCTCAATCCCCAGATCGGCCCAACGGTTTTTTAGGGTTTCAGTTGATTGCTCATTAAAACTCAAGGCAATACCACAATCACCACCACCAGCGCCGCTACTCTTGGCAACAGCCTGCAAATCTTGACTGGCTTCTTTCAACTGTCTAAGCGAAGGCGTGTAAATATCTGCGCTCAAGCTTTCTAAGAGCTTACTGGCTACTTCTACTTGCTCGATAATTTTTTCTGATTTCCCCTGTTCCAAGGCTTCTACCAAAGAAACCACCGTTTCTTTTGAGGAACTTAAAAAATTCTGATTGATATTTTGCTTGATTTGCTGGACCATGTGACTCGATACAGCCACTTCCTTGGTCCATCCCACTAGGAAATCACATTCTAGGGCAGGTTGTACGTGTGAGATTGAAAAGCCCCAATCACGCTCTAAAACAGTCGCTAAGTTTTCTTCTTCCAACCAAGCAGCCACCTTCTGGCGATCAAATGACTGGTAGAGAACCAAATCCTCTGCCACAATACAGGCAATGTCCCCCATAGAACCATTGTCTCCGCGCTTAAGCAAGACAGCACTGGCCAGCTTGAACAAGAGATCCTGATCAACCGAAAGATTATATAGAGCCAGCAGAGCCTTGATGACCAAGACAACGACGCTACCGCTAGAACCTAAACCAAACTTTTTCCCTTCTCGTTCCATTTTTCCTCGGATTTCCAAAGAAAAAGGTCGCAAGGTCTCCCCACGATAAACGAGGAAATCTTCCACTAAAGCAATTGTTTCTTGAATCAAGCTATAGTCAGGATTTGGTGTCAAATCCACTGCAAAATCAAACAGATCCGAATAGATACGATAACTATCAGAAAAAGCAATCTCTCCCTTCATATAGATAGGAATGGCCTTTATCAAGGCCAACTGCCCTGGCTCTAAAATAGCATATTCACCTGCCCAATAGAGTTTTCCGCAAGTTTTAACAGCAATCATCTTGACTCAAATCCTTTGTTTTTGACACAATCAAGCGATAACGTTGACCGAAGATTTCTGATAAATGCTCCAAGTCTTTCTCTTGACAGAGAACCTTGACATTGGGACCAGCATCCATAGTAAAGTAGCAGGCTTCCCCTTGCTCACGAAGCTGGCGGACAAAGTCCATTGCTTCATAGCTTGCATCCGTCAGATAAGAAAAGGCTGGTGATGCTGTTTTGGTCGTAGCGTGCATAGCCAGGGCATTTTCCTCCGTTAACTCCCCAACCTTGGCAAAGTCATTTTCCTTGAGATAAACCAGCATATCCTGATAGTCTTTCTCAGACTGACGGACCCAGTCATCAAAAGTCGTCGAAGTTTCCACACAGAGTTTCATCCCGTCACGGCTAGAGATTGGTTTTTTCTTGTCCTCTAGTACCAACATAATCATAGCTAGTTTCAGGTCTGTCTCTACCAGGTAAATCTCTCCGCTATCCTTGTCCCAGGCACCTAATGGTCCATAAAAACTCCGAGAGGAAGAGCCTGAGGCAAACTTCGCTTCCTGCGCTAGCTGACTTCTATCCAATCCAAGCTTGAAATAAGCATTACAAGCCTTGACCAGGGCGGACAAACCACTAGAACTTGAGGACAGACCCGCCGCGGTAGGCATATTATTTTGAGTATCGATACGGACAAAGCCCTCACCTTCTGGACGGTAACGGTTAATAATCTTGCTCATCTTGGCATGCTCCGCCTCATTTTGTAGCTGACCATTGATATAAAAGGCATCAGCCATCGCATTCGTCGGTAGAGATGACAAAGTCGTCTCCGTATACATATTCTCCAAAGTCAGAGAGATACTGCTAGTAGCAGGCACCATCTCTTTCTCTTTTTTCTTTCCCCAATATTTGATAATAGCAATATTTGCGTAAGAACGTACTGTTACAGGCTCTCTATCCATGTCTGAACAGCTCCTTTCTCTTCTAATCTTTCTGCTAGTTCTTGAGCTTGAGTCAAATTGGTTGCCAAAGCTATGATACAGCCTCCTAGCCCACCACCGCTCATCTTGGCACCCAGAGCACCATGGCTAAGAGCCGTTTCAACTAGAGAATCCGCCTCAGGGCTACTAACACCAATTTCTTTTAGATGTAAATGCGCTTGACTGAGGATTTTTCCCAGTCCTTCAGCATCTTTTCGTCTAATCGCATCTTCTGCCTGCTGGGTCAATTCCCCCAAGGCATGTAAAAACGGCAGGGCATCCTTCCCCT
>CABTZI010000078.1:0-6085 GCA_902489265.1 uncultured Streptococcus sp. | reverse complement strand
TTATCATAGATATGGAGGTTGTTGATGAAATAGAAGAACTTCCCAACCTTCCATCCAAAATGCTTGGCAATCATCATTTGAAGAGCCACGTACTGCATAGCATTGATGTGGTGGGCTACCAGCATATCGTTAGAACGTTGGGTCAAGGTCGCATCCAGATAGATTTCTCCATCTACACGGCGGACATCAAACATGGTCTGAAAGGCGCATGGAAGCAATCCGTCTGTTTCTTCGAAAGCTTGGTAATCCCAGAGCGAGATGATATTGCGGCGGTTCCAAGGGTTGGCTTCCAACTGTTTGAGAAGCTTATTGATGATATCGTGTTTCTTAACAACAGCACCATAGCGCTCACCAATGGTTCCTGTATTCCCCACTTCCCAGTCATTCCAGTAGTGAACATTGTATTTGTCATTAAGCACCTCTAGGCTATTAGACTGGTCTTGGTAAATCCATAGCACTTCCTTGATGGCGGATTTGATAGCGATAGGACGCAAGGTTGTGATAGGGAATTCCCCCTTTGCCAAGTCATACTCGGCAAAGGCACCCGTTACGTACTTGGAGTTAGCAACAGTTCCATCTTTGTACTTAGGACGTGCCTGCTCAGAAAAGACTCCGTCTTTGAGGATTCGTTCAATATTTTCTTTAAAAATCGTATCTGCTTTTGTCATTTACTCTCACCTCATTTATTGTCCTAACTAGTATAGCATAAAAAAGAAAAGAGGAACATTACTAACTCTAGGTTATCATTTTTCCTCTTTTATTATTCTATTGTAATACAAGTGATGCTGCTCCGATAACCCCAGCGTCATTTCCTAGAGTTGCAAGAGCCAATTTTGTTGATGTGCGTACTTGTGGGAAGGTATTTTCGTCGTAGACTTTTTGAACACCTTGTAGAAGGAATTCTCCCGCAGCTGACACACCACCACCGATAACGATTGTTGATGGGTTGAGGATTGAGCCGATGTTGGCACAAGCGATTCCCAAGTAACGTGAGAAGTTACGGTAAACGATCAAAGCAAGGTCGTCTCCTTCTTTTGCAAGGTCAAAGACAGTCTTAGCTGTCACTTCTTCTCCGTTATCAATCAAGCGTTTCAAGGTTGCATCGCCTTCGTATTCATCAGCATAGCGACGAGTCAAGTTGACAATTCCTGTTGCTGAAGCAACTGTCTCAAGGCAACCTTTCTTACCGCAGGTACATGCGATTGGTTGGTCAAAGTCAACAGTGATGTGGCCAAGCTCACCTGCTGCACCAGCAACACCGTGAAGCAATTTGCCTTCTGCGACGATACCGCCACCAACACCTGTACCAAGTGTCATAAAGACAACGTCTGGTTGGTTATCACCAGCACCCATCCAACGTTCACCAAGAGCTGCCACGTTGGCATCATTATCGATGAAGAATGGAATCCCCAAGGCTTTTTCAATCTTTTCTTTAATTGGTTGAAGGGTTTTCCAGTTTAGGTTGTAGGCACCAATAACAGTTCCTTTTTCACGGTCAACAACACCTGGTGACCCCATTCCAATACCTTGGAAGTCCGCTGCTGCCAACCCAAGCAAGTCCAAACGATGTTGAATAGACTCAATCATATCATCAACGATATGACTTCCCTCATCCAAAATGTTAGTCTTGATAGACCATTTTTCTTGGATTTCTCCTGCTGTTGTTAAGATTGCAAATTTGATAGAAGTTCCACCAAGGTCAATCCCAATAATCTTTTGACTCATCATATTCTCCTTTTTCATTGTATAGTAATTGAAAATGCTTACAGATATAGTATAACAAAATTCAGTTCCTTATGCAAAGGTTTGCATTAACTTTCTAAATTTTATCTGATTTATGGTTTCCAGAGACCTGAGGCATCTACATAGTAACGTCCACCATCTACTCTCTCGTTCTTAGCCATTTTACCATCTGATTTCAAATAGTAATTTCCTTGCCATGCATTGCGAGCGTATGAACCGTCTGATTTCAAGTAATACCAGGCTTGATAAGAAGAGTCATAAATCCACTCACCTTGTGCCATTTTACCATTTGACTTAAGGTAGTAAGTTCCTTGCCATGCATTCTTTGCATAAGATCCATCTGATTTCAAATAATACCAAGCTTGATAAGAAGCATCATAAATCCATTCGCTCTGTGCCATTTGACCATCCGCTTTCAGATAATAGCTTCCCTGCCATGTATTTTTTACTGGATTTCCATTTCCATCAAAGTAATACCATGCACCATCCTGCTTAACCCAGCCACTTGTTGTTGCTGAACTTGTATTGTTTTGAGCCGCAGTTGATTGTTTTGCTTTGAAGGCACCTTTTGGAGCATTTTTCAATTCACAAGCTACACCATCATGATCACGGTCTAACTTAGCAGAATAACCAGGTTCTCCCTCGTGAAGATCCGAGTATCCATTCGCCCAGGCTTCTTTACAACTAGAAAAATGAATGTTTTCTTCTGCTAACACAGGTTGTGAAAACAAGGCTAAAACTGGCAAGGTTGCCAGACTCATTTTTAAAAATAGACGTTTGTTCATTTCTTTCTCCCATAATTATGATATCGATTTCACTATTATTTTATCAAACTTATTTCAGCAATTCAAGAGTCTTTGTAAGCCTATCCTTCGTTTGATTCCGAACTTCTTTCCAACCCTCTGCTGACTGCCCTAACCCGTGTAAAAATACCAGTTTCATCTAGTTCTCCTCTAAGCTTAATTCATACAAGCCTCTCACTGCATTACAGCCGTAAACAGCTTCTGCTTGGGCAAAATCTGCCAAGGTCAAGACTTTCTCTTCTACCTGTCCTGTTTCCATCAAATGCTGACGGTAAATTCCTGGTAAGATCCCAAGTCTGATAGGCGGTGTGTAGAGTTTCCCAGAGATTTTCAAAACCAAATTTCCGATAGAGGTTTCAAGAAGTTCTCCAGACTTATTATGGTAAATCTTCTCTTGTTCCCCTAGGCTCAAATGTGGTCTATGAGTCGTTTTAAAGTAGGTGAAAGCTTGCTGTAAATCCGCTTCCTGCAGGCAAAGTTTAGCTTGGCAGAAGGTTGGACTGAGAGGTTCCAATACTTGACGATCGACTTCTATCTCCCCAGATTTGCTAAGGCTAATTCGCAAGCGGTAGTCTTGATTAGCATCACAAGTCTGACACTCTGCTTCAATCTTTTGCCTCAAAATTTCTGGGTCAAAAGGATAAGCAAAATATCGACTAGCTTTTCTCAGTCTTTCTATATGATGCTCTTCAAACAGCAGTTGTTTTTGGCTAATTTTTCCAGTTGTAATCAGTTGGAAGCGAGCTTGTTTACGATAAAGGACTGCCGCCTTTTGATGAACCTCTCGGTATTCAGATTCCCATGTGCTATCCCATGTAATGCCTCCGCCAACTCCATATATGGCTTTTCCTTGATGCAGTTGAATGGTCCGAATGGCGACATTGAAAATCCGTTTCCCATGTGGAAGTAAGAGACCAATCGTTCCACAGTAGACTCCTCTAGGTTGCGGCTCCAAGTCCTTAATGATTTCCATAGTCGCAATTTTCGGAGCACCCGTTATGGAACCACAAGGAAAGAGAGAGCGAAAAATGGTAACCAAATCCACATCCTCTCGCAACTGACTCTTGATAGTCGAAGTCATCTGCCATACAGTAGAATACTGCTCCACTTGACAAAGATGTTCTACATATTCGCTCCCCACCTCAGAAATACGGTTCATATCATTGCGCAAGAGGTCCACAATCATCATATTTTCAGAGCGATTTTTAGGATCCTGCTCCAACCAACTAGCTTGGACAAGGTCTTCTTGGTCAGTGACCCCACGCTGAGTCGTTCCCTTCATTGGTCGCGTTGTCAACTCGCGGTCATTTTGCTCAAAAAAGAGCTCCGGACTCATGGAAATCACTGCCATCTCATCATGTTCAACATAGGCATTGTAGCCCGCTTCCTGCTCTACCACCATACGATTGTAGATGGCAAAAGGATTGGCAGACAACTCCTGCTTGAGTTGGACAGTGTAGTTGACCTGATAGGTGTCTCCCTGCCGCAAATGATGATGTATCTGTGAAATAGCCTTTTCATAGTCTGCTGCAGGCGTTACTTCCTGCCAATTTGAAGGCAAATCAACCTCATCATAAGTCAGAGGAATAGAGGATGTTTCTACGCTATCATGAACTGTAAAATATAGCAGGTACTCTGCCAGTAGAGGAGCTTTATGAACTGCTAATTTCTCCTCAAAAGCAGGTGCAGCCTCGTAGCTGACATAACCCACCACATAATAACCCTGCTCTTGGTAGCTTTCCACTTGTGCCAATAAGGCTGTTACTTCCGCTAAATCTCTGGTTTTTAACTCTTTGATAGGCTGGGTAAAGATGTATCTCTCCCCCAAAGCCCTAAAATCAATCACTGTTTTTCTATGCATACCTTAAGTATAGCACAAAATAAGAAAACCCTCATCCGCAAAGCAGATGAGAGATTTCAATTATTTAAAGATTGAAGTTTTAAAGCTATTTGTTTGTTGAAGAAGTTTTTTGAATAATTTCTCTTTAAGTGATACAGTATTATCAAATTTAACTGATCCATTTTTAAGAGTTGCTTTATCTTTTTCAACAGCTGCAGCAAATGCATTCTTCAAATCTTCGTAACTACTGTAAGTAGTTCCGTCGATTGTAACTGGGTTAAATCCTGCTTTCGCTTTATCCACAACTTCTTTGAAGTATTCTTTCTTCCACTCTTCCAGTGTACTGAATTTACCATCAGAAACTTTCTTAATGATGAAGTCATCACCTAGACTAGCATGACCAGCCTGTTTAGACTCATTTTTCAGCATGTTAGAAGCGTAGTTTAAGAAGCCTTTTTCATATCCAAAGTAACCCCACATACGGAAGGTGTTATGCTTGAATGACATTGCTCCTGGAGCCCCTTCACTTGTATTACCACCGTAAATACCTGCAGTGATAGGCACCGTTACATAGGCAGAGCCAAATCCAGTTGGGTCATAAGTACCATTACCAGGACCGTGTTTGGTCATGAAGTTCTTGTCTACTAGATCGTTGACAGAAGTTAAGTTATACTCTTTTTCTTCTGCATTCAAATCACGAACCTCGTCATATTGGTTCTTCGTATTAGCGTTACGTAATTTCTTAGCAACTTTCTTGAACCAAGCGTTGTTTAGTTCTTTATTATGTTTATCAAGAACAGCTTCACCTTCAAGATAGTCAAGAAGCATGAGCGTATCATTGAAACCTTTCATGTAGTGATCGATTTCTTCACGAGATGTAAGGTCGTTTGGATTAGTGTTATACCATTGGTTTCCGTCATTTGGACGTTCGTAGGCCATGTTCAATCCTAATGCTTTAAAGTCACCGTTTGGACTTGTTTCAGCAGGTGATTGTAACATACCTTGTGCGAATGCTTCTAGGTCAGTACCTTCACGGTGTCTAGAACCACCTAAGTAAACCATGCGGTCGTTTACGTGAGTCGTTTCGTGAGTAAATGCAGAGATACCGAAGTCACTAATCATATTGGTAACCATGAAGAAGACTGAATCATCTTTATAAGGATTACCGTAGATACGAGCTACAGCTCCCATACGCCAGTCAGTAGCATGGTAACGACCGGTTGGTCCGTATAATTCACGAACTGGAGCGACATCTTTACCGCTATTAGTGTGACCGTATTTATCAGTACCTTCTTTGTAGTTTTGGTTATCAAGTACTGGTGTTGGTACCATATTGTTGCTCTTCAATAGCTGGTTGCGAACTTTATCTAATGATAAACGAGACCAGAAATCCAAGTAGTTTTGTTGAGCTCTAGCAACTTTATCAATCTCAGGTTTGAATGCCTCACGTTCTGCTGCTGTATTTTTACCGTATTTCTCAAATGAACTGTATGCTAGTGTATTGTATGTTGAGATTAGGATCATGTGAGCATCTTTTAAGTTAAGAAGTGGTAGAATCATCTTACCGTGCATGTCGTTGTTTAATCCTTCGTATGCTCTGTGTTTCTTATCAGCAAACTCAGGAGTTGTTGTCTTCGGCTCAACCACATATACGTTATCTTTAGTTGCTTTTATGAACCAATCGTTTAAGTCTGTATCA
>CABTZI010000077.1:0-6092 GCA_902489265.1 uncultured Streptococcus sp. | reverse complement strand
GCAGATAAAGCTGACGTGGTTTGAAGAGTATTAGACTAATTTCCACTTTGGTAAGGCAAGTGGAAGTCACTTTGAGAAATTAGCCTGAAATAATTCCTATTTGTAAAACTCTGATAAGTCTTGGCTGATTTTGGAGAAATGTGGTATAATTTTTCTTATGGAAAAGATTATCATTACAGCAACTGCTGAAAGTATTGAACAAGTTGAACAACTACTCGAAGCTGGCGTAGACCGTATCTATGTCGGTGAGAAAGATTTTGGCCTTCGTCTGCCAACAACCTTTAGTTATGACCAATTGCGTGAAATCGCTAAGCTGGTTCATGATGCTGGTAAGGAATTGATTGTTGCGGTTAACGCCCTTATGCACCAAGATATGATGGATCGTATCAAGCCTTTCTTAGACTTTTTGGAAGAAATAAAGACAGACTACATTACGATTGGGGATGCAGGTGTCTTTTACGTAGTCAACCGCGATGGTTATTCATTTAAGACCATCTACGATGCTTCAACCATGGTAACTAGCAGTCGTCAGATTAACTTCTGGGGACAAAAGGCTGGTGCATCGGAGGCTGTTTTGGCGCGTGAAATTCCATCAGCTGAACTTTTCAAAATGCCAGAGATTTTGGAAATTCCTGCTGAAGTTTTGGTTTACGGAGCTAGTGTTATTCACCATTCTAAGCGTCCGCTATTGCAAAACTACTATAACTTCACGCATATCGATGATGAAAAGACCCGCAAGCGTGACCTTTTCTTGGCTGAGCCGAGTGACCCAGAGAGCCACTATTCCATTTTTGAAGACAATCATGGTACCCACATCTTTGCCAACAATGACCTTGATTTGATGACCAAATTGACAGAATTGGTGGAGCATGGTTTTACTCACTGGAAACTAGAAGGACTCTACACACCAGGTCAAAACTTTGTTGAGATTGCAAAACTCTTTATCCAAGCGCGTAGCTTGATCCAAGAGGGCAACTTTAGCCATGACCAATCCTTCTTGCTGGATGAAGAAGTTCGCAAGTTACACCCTAAAAACCGTTTCCTTGATACAGGATTCTATGACTACGATCCTGATATGGTTAAATAAAGTAAATGATTCGTTGAGAGAAGGAAGATGAAAATATTTCTTCTCTCAATTTTTCTTATTTCTTCATCATTTTCAAAAAATAAGTAGGCTAGGATGCTCTGTTTGCTGGGATTTTTAAGAAAAGTAACCTTCTTGAGTTTGAAAATTATACTATGTTTGCAGGTGCCAAATGGCCCTTTTTTTGGTATAATTTTTTATAATGAAAACGATTGGTAATCGCTATGTTGTGGTGGATTTAGAGGCAACTAGCACAGGTAGTAAGGCTAAAATTATCCAAGTGGGAATTGTTGTGATTGAGGATGGAAAAATCGTCGATCACTATACGACAGATGTCAATCCACATGAACCTTTGGATGCTCATATCAAAGAACTGACAGGATTGACAGACCAACGTCTGGCGCAAGCACCTGATTTTTCGCAAGTTGCCAGAAAAATCTTTGACTTGGTGGAGGATGGGATTTTTGTAGCCCATAATGTTCAGTTTGATGCTAATCTCTTGGCGGAAAATTTATTTTTTGAAGGTTATGAGCTAAGAAATCCTCGTGTTGATACGGTGGAATTGGCCCAGGTCTTTTTCCCAGAACTGGAAAAATATAGTTTGCCGATATTGTGTCGAGAATTAGGAATTCCTCTAAAGCACGCCCACACAGCCCTTTCAGATGCTCAAGCTACAGCGGAATTACTCCTTTTTCTTCGAGAAAAGATAGCCAAGCTCCCTAAAGGTCTCTTGGAACGCTTGATGGAAATGGCTGACGCTCTATTATATGAGTCCTATCTGGTTATTGAAGAAATTTATCGAAACCAATCTATCCTGAGTTCTCCAGACTTGGTCGAAGTTCAAGGACTGTATTTCAAGAAAACTGCAGCTCTCCTAAAGCCACGAAAACTATCTCAAGATTTTTCTAAAAATATTTCTCTATTGAATCTTGAAGTGAGGGAGGAGCAAGAAAATTTTGCTAAAGAGGTTGGCTTGCTATTGAAAGATGAGCCTGTCTCATTAATTCAAGCGCCGACTGGGATTGGGAAAACTTATGGCTATCTCTTACCTGCTTTGTCCCAAGTGGAAAATCGTCAGATTGTCCTTAGCGTTCCGACAAAGATTCTTCAAAATCAAATCATGGAAGAAGAAGGTAAACGTCTCAAGGATGTGTTCCATATAGATATTCATAGTTTAAAGGGACCACACAATTATCTGAAGTTGGATGCCTTTTATCGTTCCTTGCAGGAAAATGATGAAAATCGCTTATTTAGACGTTTTAAAATGCAACTCTTGGTCTGGCTGACTGAGACAGAGACAGGAGATTTGGATGAAATTGGGCAACTCTACCGTTACCAACATTTTCTAACAGATCTTCGTCATGATGGGAATTTATCATCCAAGAGCTTATTTGTGACGGAAGATTTTTGGAAACGTAGTCAAGAAAGGGCACAAACCTGCAAGCTTTTAGTGACCAATCATGCCTATCTTGTAACTAGACTTGAAGATAATCCTGAATTTGTCAGTGACCGTTTATTGATTATTGATGAAGTTCAAAAGATTTTGTTAGCTCTAGAAAATCTGCTTCAAGAGACCCACGATATCCAGTCTATTGTCGATTTGATTGATAAGGCTTTACTGGAGGAGCAAAATAAGGTTCAGCAACGAATACTAGAAAGTATTCGCTTTGAGTGCCTTTACTTGATTGAACAATTTCAGTCTGGAAAATCTAAGAAAAATATCTTAGATTCTCTTGCCAATCTCCACCAGTATTTTTCAGAATTAGAAGTAGAAGGCTTTGAGGAACTGGTTCGCTATTTTACAGCTGACCGAGATTACTGGCTTGAAGCAATTGAAACGAGTCAAAAGAAAATTCAGATTTCTTCTACGAAATCAGGCCGTATTCTTCTATCTTCCTTAGTGCCTGATTCATGCCAAGTCTTGGGAGTGTCGGCCACTCTTGAGATTAGTCAAAGAGTTTCTTTGGCAGACCTGTTAGGCTATCCCGAAGCTAAATTTGTTAAGATTGAAGCTTGTAAAAAACAGGATCAAGAAGTGGTCTTGGTCAAAGATTTTCCTCTAGTAACAGAAACTTCCTTAGAAGTTTATGCCCAAGATGTAGCTGATTTACTAGTAGAAATTCAAGCTTTCCAGCAACCGATTTTAGTTCTCTTTACTGCTAAAGACATGCTTCTAGCAGTATCAGATATACTCCCTGTGAGCCATTTGGCCCAGTATAAAAATGGGGATGTTCATCAACTGAAGAAACGCTTTGAAAAAGGTGAACAACAAATCTTGCTTGGTGCAGCAAGTTTCTGGGAGGGAGTTGACTTTTCAAGTCATCCTTTTGTGATTCAAGTTGTACCAAGACTTCCTTTCCAAAATCCCCAAGAACCCTTGACGAAAAAGATTAATCAGGAACTGAATCAAGAAGGAAAAAATGCCTTTTATGATTATCAGTTGCCAATGGCCATTATTCGTTTAAAACAGGCTTTGGGAAGAAGTATGAGACGTGAACACCAACGTTCCTTAACCCTCATTTTGGATAGGAGGATTGTCGGAAAACGATATGGCAAGCAAATAGTGACTTCTTTAGCAAAAGAAGCGAGCGTTAGAACGATCGCTCAATCTGAAGTTAATGAGGCTATTGATAGATTTTTAAATGAACTTTGATAAATAGTATTGTATGAAAGTATAAGGTTAGTGTATATGAAACGTTCTCTTGACTCTAGAGTCGATTATAGTTTGCTATTGCCGGTATTTTTTCTACTGGTTATTGGCGTGGTGGCTATCTATATAGCTGTTAGTCATGATTATCCAAACAATATTCTGCCCATTTTAGGGCAGCAGGTCGCCTGGATCGCCTTGGGGCTTGTGATTGGTTTTGTGGTCATGCTCTTTAATACAGAATTTCTTTGGAAAGTGACCCCTTTTCTATATATGTTAGGTTTGGGACTCATGGTCTTGCCAATCGTCTTTTATAATCCAAGCCTAGTTGCATCAACGGGTGCCAAAAACTGGGTATCAATAAATGGAATTACCCTATTCCAACCGTCAGAATTTATGAAGATATCCTATATCCTCATGTTGGCTCGTGTGATTGTCCAATTTACAAAGAAACATAAGGAATGGAAACGCACGGTTCCGCTGGACTTTTTGTTAATTTTTTGGATGATTGTCTTTACCATTCCAGTCCTAGTTCTTTTAGCACTTCAAAGTGACTTGGGGACGGCTTTGGTTTTTGTAGCCATTTTCTCAGGAATCGTCTTGCTATCAGGAGTTTCTTGGAAAATTATTATCCCAGTATTTGTGACTGCTGTAACAGGAATTGTTGGTTTCTTAGCTATTTTTATCAGCAAGGACGGCCGGGCTTTTCTCCATCAACTGGGAATGCCGACCTACCAAATCAATCGTATCTTGGCTTGGCTCAATCCATTCGACTTTGCCCAAACAACCACTTACCAACAGGCTCAAGGACAAATTGCCATTGGAAGTGGTGGCTTATTTGGTCAAGGTTTTAATGCTTCGAATCTGCTTATTCCAGTTCGTGAGTCGGATATGATTTTCACGGTGATCGCAGAAGATTTTGGCTTTATTGGTTCTGTCCTTGTTATTGCCCTTTATCTCATGCTGATTTACCGTATGTTGAAGATTACTCTTAAATCAAATAACCAGTTCTACACCTATATTTCTACAGGTTTGATTATGATGTTGCTTTTCCACATCTTTGAAAATATCGGCGCTGTGACGGGTTTGCTTCCTTTGACTGGGATTCCCTTGCCTTTTATTTCGCAAGGAGGGTCGGCTATTATCAGTAATTTGATCGGTGTTGGCTTGCTTTTATCGATGAGTTATCAAACCAATCTAGCTGAAGAAAAGAGCGGAAAAGTCCGATTCAAGCGGAAAAAGGTTGTATTAAAACGAATCAAATAAGGAGAAAATCATGGTTAAAGTAGCCGTTATGTTAGCTCAGGGCTTTGAAGAAATTGAAGCTTTGACAGTTGTAGATGTTTTGCGTCGTGCAAATATTACTTGTGATATGGTTGGTTTTGAAGAGCAAGTGACAGGTTCGCACGCAATCCAAGTAAGAGCAGATCGTGTCTTTGAGGGTGATTTATCAGACTATGACATGATTGTCCTTCCTGGAGGGATGCCTGGTTCTGCACATTTGCGTGACAATCAGGCCTTGATTCAAGAACTGAAAAGCTTCGATAAAGAGGGCAAAAAAATAGCAGCCATTTGTGCAGCGCCGATTGCCCTCAATCAAGCAGGGCTATTGAAAAACAAGCAGTACACTTGCTATGATGGCGTTCAAGAGCAAATCCTTGATGGTCAATATGTCAAGGAAACAGTAGTGGTAGATGGTCATTTGACAACCAGTCGAGGTCCCTCTACAGCACTTGCCTTTGCCTACGAGTTGGTGGACCAACTAGGAGGAGACGCAGAGAGTTTACGAACTGGAATGCTCTATCGAGATATCTTTGGTAAAAATCAATAAAACGGGAGTTAACCTCTCGTTTTTTATGTGGAAAACTCAGGGAAATCATCGCTTTTTTCATAAAAAAATGCTATAATGAAGGGTATGAAATATCACGATTATATCTGGGATTTAGGTGGAACTTTACTGGATAATTATGAAACTTCAACAGCTGCATTTGTTGAAACATTGGCACTGTATGGTATCACACAAGACCATGACAGTGTCTATCAAGCTTTAAAGGTTTCTACTGATTTTGCGATTGAAACATTCGCTCCCAATTTAGAGAATTTTTTAGAAAAGTACAAGGAAAATGAAGCCAGAGTGCTAGAACATCCAATTTTATTTGATGGAGTTTCTGACTTATTGGAAGACATTTCAAATCAAGGTGGGCGTCATTTTTTAGTCTCTCATCGAAATGATCAGGTCTTGGAAATTTTAGAAAAAACCTCTATAGCAACCTACTTTACAGAAGTGGTGACTTCTAGTTCAGGCTTTAAGAGAAAACCAGATCCTGAGTCCATGATTTATTTAAGAGAAAAGTATCAGAT
>CABTZI010000076.1:0-6146 GCA_902489265.1 uncultured Streptococcus sp. | reverse complement strand
TAGCTTCTGGCAATTCTGGCTGTGTTAGTGCTTGACCTTCTTTGCCTGCCTCTTGAGTTCCTTTAGACTCTACGGTAGCTTCTGGCAATTCTGGCTGTGTTAGTGCTTGACCTTCTTTGCCTGCCTCTTGGGTTCCTTTAGACTCTACTATAGCTTCTGGTAGTTTCGGTTGTGTTAGTGCTTGACCTTCTTTGCCTGCCTCTTGGGTTCCTTTAGCTACTTGGTGGCTTGGTTCAGCTTGTGGTACTGGAGTTGGAGCAGGTTGCACCTCTTTCTTAGTTCCGACTGCAATGACTTGCGACACAGGATTTTGAACCACTTGGTCTTCAATGACTTCTCTAACTTCTTGACCGTTGACCATCGAAACTTTGGTTACAAGGCGACGCTGACCATTTACTCCGGCTGTGACGATACGAGTCTGTCCTTCTGCTAGATTCGTATCTGGGCTTGTGACCGTTTCAAAAGGAATCTCAACCAAGCTCTCTTCCTGTCTAACCTGAGGCTTCTCAGAAACTGGTTTTTCTTCAACAGCAGGAGCAACTGGATTCTCTACTACAGGTTTTTCGATGACAGTTTCTGGAGTGACAGCAGATCTTTCTTGAACTACTTCTGTTTTCTCGATTTCATTTGTATTTTGTTTTTCTACTGGCAACTGAGGCTTCTCAGCTGAAACTGGTCTTGATGGATGGAGTTCTGCTTCCTTAAAGTATCCAATGTATTCATAGCCATCAATATGAATAATCCCTTCAGCTAAACCTTCATGTGTAGTGGCCGAAATAGTTTGGTTATAAGAAAGCAATTCTTTATTTTCAAATGCAAATGTTCCATAAGGTACAAAGGTGCTGGCTCCTAAAGAACCAATCAAGAGAACACCTAGAACCTCTTTGCGACCTTTTTTGGACACCAAAAAGACTGCTAGTGAGGCCGTTGCCAAACCAAGACCTGCCAAGGCTAGTTCCTTACTTCCTGTGTATGGAAGTTGTTGACTGTTAGTTGCCTTCTTACGATAAACTACATAAAGAATATCATCATCTTGAAATTCTGTAGGAACCTCATGGTGAATCAGGGCTTTTTCAGACTCGGTCAATTCCTGCTCCGCCAAATAACGGTAATGAACACTATGAGCACTGCCAACTTCATTGGCTTGAACCTTATCTACTGAAAGGGTACTGGCTCCAAAAAGGAAGGCTCCGATGGCTACAGGACCTACCCCAACAGTTAGCTTACGAATTGAATATTTTGTGATTTTTTCTAGTTGCTGTTTTGTTTTTCTCATTTTCACGACTTTCTAATAGAATCTTGTGGATAATGCGCACGCGCACCTCCAATTAATTTTGGACGACTAGCCAGCGCCGTTACGTGGGCATGGCCAATCTCTCTCAAAAGAGGGCGAATCGGAACCTGAACATGCTTGATATGCATGCCAATTGCAGTGTCTCCGATATCCAAGCCAGCATGAGCCTTGATAAATTCAATCTCAACTGGATCCTTCATAAACTTGAAGGCTGCCAACTGACCCGAACCTCCTGCATGGAGTGTAGGAAGGACACTGACCATTTCCAGACCAAACTGCTCTGCCACCTGACGTTCAACAACGAGAGCCCGATTAACATGTTCACAGCCTTGAACAGCTAGATGAATTCCTTTTTCTTCTAGGATATCTAGGATGGTCTTCACAATGATTTCGCCAATTTCTTGGCTGGATTCCTTGCCAATCTGACCACCTATCACTTCACTAGAAGAAAGACCCAAAACAAAGATGGATCCTTGCTTCAAATTGGCCTTTTCCAATACATCTTCTACAATCTGGCTTGTCTCTCTTTGAATGTCTTTTTCCTTCATACTTGATACCTCTTTTGTCACTATCTATCATATCGTTTTTTCTTGTTTTTAGCAAGATAGACAACCTGAAAATCTTACTCCAACCTGCATAAAACTCCCAGAATTGACTGGGAGTTAGTTAGGTTCTATTCTATTTATGTATATTTCAACTGTCGTACCCTTTAAAGTGGCAGAATCGATCTTCATCTGGTAATTGTCTCCAAAATGAAGTTTGAGCCGTCGGTCAACATTTTGCAGACCAACTCCTCCTCGTTTGAGTTGACTTTGACTACTATCAGAAGCATCTTGGAAGCCAATTCCATCATCCTCAATACGGATGACCAATCCTGAATCCTGTTTCTTGACAGAAAGTTTAATATGTCCCTGACCTTCCTTTTCTTTAATGCCATGGTAAAGAGCATTTTCTACAAGGGGTTGCAACACTAACTTAGGCAAGACGAGCTTATCAAAGGCAGGATTTTCATTAATTTCATACTCCAGCTTATCTCCATAACGTTGTTTCTGGATAAAGAGATACTGGCGGACATGATTGATTTCATCAGACAGACAAATCAAATCCTTCCCCTGATTGAGAGCTAAGCGGAAATAGGTCGCCAAAGACTTGGTCACCTGAACCACTCGCTGACTGTCCTGAAATTCAGCCATCCAGATGATAGTATCCAAGGTGTTATAGAGGAAATGCGGATTAATCTGGCTCGATAGGGCTTGAAGTTGGTACTGACGGGTCGTTTCTTCCTGCCTGCGAATAGCTGCCATCAGCTGATCAATCTGATCCAACATGGTATTAAATTGGCGAGTTACTTCTCTCAGTTCATGGGCACCAGTTTCCTTGGCACGAAGATTCTGATTACCAGATGCAATCTCCAGCATGGTATCTCTCAAATCCTTCAAAGGAGCAATCCAGCGCTTGAGACTGAACCACACCAAACAGAGACAAGCAAGAAGAGATGTGACACTAGCCCCAAGCAAGGTCCACAAGAGTTGATTCCGAACCTGGTCTAACTTCTCTAGTGAAGACACGCCAAGCACCGTCCAATCAGTTCCAGCAATCTTTTCTTGACTGACGTAGGATTTGTGATCTGGAGTATAGCCCTGCCCTGTCTCAATATAGGGTTTCATAGCTTCCATTTCGCTAGACGAACTATAAACTGTGTGTTGAGGATGATAAACAAATTCATGGTTTTCATTGATGATAAAGGCAAAGCCCTGCTGACCCAACTGAAGTTGATTAAGATAGGCTTCCAGAGTTTCATAAGAAATATCCAAACGAAGCACACCTAGATTAGCTCCCTTTGCATCAACAAGTTCTTGAGTGACAGAAATGACCCACTGACTATCTGATTTACGAGCTGGTGTCAAAACTGGCTTAGCCCCCTGATGAATGGCCTTTTGGTACCAATCCTCAGCCATCATATCAGAGGAAGTTCTCATTTGCACACTATCATCTGTAGAAATGACCTGACCTGATTTGGTGACCAGTACAACAGTTTTCAAGTCCTGGTCTGCCTTCAAGATAGTCAAAAATAGATCTCGAATTCCCTTAACCTTGTCTTGACTGGGATTCTCAGCATAGGTCAGGACATCTGCCTGCTGGGTCAAACTAGTCGAGGTGGTTTCTAATTTTTTGATATAAGACTGGATAAAGTGGCTAGTCTGGCTGATAGTCGTTTGGCTATTGCCTTCAATGCTAGCCTCAATGGCCGAGGAACTAGATTGATAGTAGAAAGTCCCAACCAGAGCTAGGAGAATGAGAAAGACCAGAAAGATGGAAATAACCATTCTGACTAGGAGAGAAGAACGTTTCATCGACCGTCCCCCTTCTTAAACTGACGAGGTGTCACACCTGCAATCTGCTTAAAACGTTGGGTAAAATAGTTCATATCTTCAAAACCAACCTTCTCTGCGATCTCATAAATCTTCAGATCTGTAGTTAAAAGCAAGAGCTTGGCTTGTTTGACACGTTCTCTCACCAGGTAATCCTGAAAAGGCAGTCCCAACTCTTTCTTAATCAAAGAACTCAGATAAGTCGGACTAAAGCCCAAGTCACTGGCCAAAGATTTTAAACTAAACTGGCTATCAGCCAAATGGGACTGGATTTTCTGAGCCATATTTCCCTCAAACTTATCGGTCAATAAATCTTGTAACTGCTCTTCCTTTTCTTCCTTATCCAACTTTTGCTTGATTTTCCCCAACATTTCCTCAATATCCTGACGAGAAAAGGGCTTGAGCAGGTAGTCATCCACACCGAGTTTGACAGCAGACAAGGCATAATCAAAATCATCGTAACCTGTCAAAAAAACTAGATGCACCTGAGGATAGGTTTCTCGGACCAGACTGGCCAACTGGATGCCATTTAACTGAGACATGTTGATATCGGTTAAAATGATATCTGGAACCTGCTTTTGTATCAATTCCCAAGCCTGTCTTCCGTTTTCAGCCTGACCGATGATTTCCATATCGTAGGCTGCGACATTGACCAGCTTGGTCAAGCCTTGTCTTACCAGATATTCATCTTCTACGATTAAGATTGTATAGGTCATGCTTCTCTCCTTTGTCACTTACTAGTATCAGTATAGCAAAATTCTCCTCTAACTGCTTAGGAAAGACTTCTTAATCAACATAATCTAGTAAATAAGCATAACCTTTTTCTTCCATTTGGTCTTTGGGAATAAAGCGGATAGAGAGACTATTAATACAGTAGCGCAAGCCACCCTTGTCCTGTGGGCCGTCCGTAAAGACATGGCCAAGGTGAGAATCTCCAACTCGGCTTCTCACTTCCATACGTGTCATATTGTAGGACTTATCTTCCTTGTAGGTGGCGACATCTGGACTGATGGGTTGAGTGAAACTAGGCCAGCCACAACCAGACTCAAACTTGTCTTTTGATGAAAAGAGGGGTTCGCCAGTTGCTACATCCACATAGATACCGGATTCAAATTTATCCCAGTAGCGATTTGAAAAAGCTCGTTCTGTTTGATTTTTCTGGGTAACTGCATACTCCTCAGGTGACAGGGTCTTTTTCAATTCTTCATCACTTGGTTTGGGATATTTGCTGGCATCAATGACGGGATAGGCCGCCTGATTGACATTGATATGGCAGTAGCCATTTGGATTTTTCTTGAGATAGTCTTGGTGGTAATCCTCAGCCACTACAAAATTCTTCAAGGCCTCCTTTTCAACTGCTAGAGGTTGGTCGTATTTCTTAGCCACCTCATCAAAAACTTGGTTAATCACCTCTAAATCCTTTTCATCTGTGTAATAAACACCAGTACGGTACTGGGTTCCCACATCATTTCCTTGTTTATTTTTGCTGGTTGGATTGATAATGCGGAAGTAATGAAGCAGGATTTCCTTGAGGGAAATTTGCTTGGCATCATAGATGACATGGACAGTCTCCGCATGACCTGTTTGGTTAATCAATTCGTACTTGGTCGTCTCCCCCCTACCATTTGCATAGCCTGAAACGGCATCTGTCACTCCGGGAACGCGTGAGAAGTATTCCTCCACTCCCCAGAAACAACCTCCAGCTAGATAAATTTCGTGCAAGTCTGCATCTTTTCTCACTTCTGTTTTTTTCACTGTTTTTCCTCCTTGGCTAACTGATGCTTTCTCAATTTGCGAGCTATCTGTCTGCCCTGCATTTCGCATCAATAGAAAATAGAAACCGCTTATAGCTAGGAAAAAGATTCCTGCCAAGACAAACAATTTTACTTTATCATTCATGACCTTTCTCTACCCCATTTCTTTCAATGTTTTTAAAATCATATCCTTATCCATAAAACCAGGTTGCGTTTTGACTAGCTTACCTTCCTTGTCTATAAAGGCTTGAGTTGGGTAAGAGCGAACGCCATAAGTTTCCAAAAGTTTACCTGACGGGTCAATTAAAACTGCGAAATTTTTATAATCCAAGCCCTTGTACCAGTTCTTAAAGTCTGATTCTGCTTGTTCCCCCTTATGTCCAGGAGACACCACTGTCAAGACCACATAGTCGTCTCCAGCATCTTTGGCAATTTCATCCGTATCTGGAAGACTAGCTAGACAGATGGAACACCAAGAAGCCCAGAATTTGAGATAGACTTTCTTGCCCTTGTAATCAGACAAGCGGTAAGTCTTGCCATCTACTCCCGTCAGTTCGAAATCAGCAACTGCCTGACCTTTAGTCGCAGTTTGCGCACTGACTTGTTCTGTTTTGGTTTGCTCCTTCATAGTAGCTTCGTCTGACATATTTTTAGCCGAACAGGCTGCCAAGCAACAGATTGAGCCTACTCCAAGGAGACATGTTTGCCATTTTTTCATTTCTTTTT
>CABTZI010000075.1:0-6271 GCA_902489265.1 uncultured Streptococcus sp. | reverse complement strand
CGTTCCAGATTGAAATCTTTATAGAAGGTCTTGAAGTAGGTTAGGGCTTCTTTGACCTTCGTTTGTTCATTGAGATAGGTCGTATCTGGCAAATAAGCTACGATGGCCTTGGTTGCTGGGCTTGGATCCATGTCGTTGATAAGGACGCGTCCTTGATCTGGCTGCAAGAGGCCATTGATTAGTTTAATCAGGGTTGTTTTCCCTGAGCCGTTTGGTCCAAGGAGACCAACAATTTTTCCGGCTGGAATGTCAAGGGAAACATTTTCAAGGGCTGGGGTTGCTCCATATGATTTGGATACATTTTCAAATGCTAGTAATGACATAGGCTTAAACTCCTTTAATATAATCGCCAACTACGCCTGGTAGTTCTTCTTTTTCATAGCCAAAATAGGTCATGGAGGAAACGAAGTGTTCCAATTCTTCTTCCGATAATTGTTTGCGCGATTGGGCGATTAGCTCCTTATCTTCAGTCACAAACCGTCCAGTTGTGCGCTTGCTGTAGACAAATCCTTCTCGTTCGAGGTCTGACAAGGCTCTTTGGATGGTGTTTGGATTGACACCCGCCTCGCTAGCCAGCTCTCGCACGGTTGGAAGTTGTTGATTGGGCTCCAGTGTATGGGAAACAATCTGAAGCTTGATTTTCTCCATAATCTGTAAATAGATGGGTTTTTTGTTGTCAAATGTCCAGGACATCTTGGTCTCCTTTCTCCTATCCTTTTGTCTTAATTAAATAATACAACAAAACAAAAAACTTGTCAAGCAAAAAGAAGAATTGTTTTGGGAATCGCTTAAAAAATGGTATAATGAAAAGAAAACGATAAGGAGGGAAAGGATGCGTTGTCCAAAATGTGGGGCTACCAAGTCAAGTGTTATCGATAGTCGCCAAGCAGAAGAAGGGAACACCATTCGTAGAAGACGCGAGTGCGATGAATGCCAACACCGTTTTACAACCTACGAACGGGTAGAAGAAAGAACCCTAGTGGTTGTTAAAAAAGATGGCACACGGGAACAATTCTCCAGAGATAAAATCTTTAATGGGATTATCCGCTCAGCCCAGAAACGTCCTGTGTCAAGTGATGAAATCAACATGGTAGTCAATCGTATCGAACAGAAACTCCGTGGTCGAAATGAAAATGAAATTCAAAGTGAGGATATTGGTTCACTCGTCATGGAGGAGTTGGCTGAATTGGATGAGATTACCTATGTGCGTTTTGCCAGTGTCTATCGTAGTTTTAAGGATGTCAGTGAGTTAGAGAGCTTGCTCCAACAAATCACCCAGTCCTCTAAAAAGAAAAAGGAAAGATAAATGAAGCCAATTGACCGTTTTTCTTATCTAAAGAATAATCGGGTGTCACAAGATACCTCATCTCTGGTACAGTGCTACCTCCCGATTATCGGTCAGGAGGCACTGAGCCTTTATCTTTATACAATCAGTTTTTGGGATAATGGTAGAAAGGAATACCTCTTTTCAAGCATTCTCAACCATCTCAACTTTGGAATGGATAGATTGATAAAATCCTTGAAAATCCTATCTGCTTTCAATCTCTTAACCCTCTATCAAAAGGGGGATGTTTATCAGTTAGCCCTTCATGCTCCTCTATCTAGTCAGGACTTCTTGGAGCATCCTGTGTATCGTAGACTTTTGGAGAAGAAGATTGGCGATGCAGCTGTGGAGGATTTGGGAGTTGAAAGTGCTGATGGTGAAGAAATACCTGTCTCACTCAATCAAGTCTTTCCAGACTTGGCAGAACTGGGAAGTCAAGAAGACCTTAGTCTCAAGAAGAAAGTGGCCAACGATTTTGACTTAGACCATTTTCGTCAGCTTATGGCTCGAGATGGGCTTCGCTTTGCGGATGAGCAGTCCGATGTCTTAAACCTCTTTGCCATCGCTGAGGAGAAGAAATGGACTTGGTTTGAAACTTATCAATTGGCCAAGTCAACAGCTGTTTCCCAGGTTATTTCAACAAAACGCATGCGGGAAAAAATCGCTCAAAAACCGATTTCCTCTGACTTTAGTCCTAAGGAAGCAACCATTATCAAAGAAGCCAAAAGTAAAACGGCCCTGCAGTTCTTGGCAGAAATCAAGCAAACACGCAAGGGGACCATTACCCAAACAGAAAGAGAACTCTTGCAACAGATGGCAGGTTTGGGCTTGCTGGACGAAGTCATCAATATTATTCTCTTGTTGACTTTTAATAAGGTGGATTCGGCAAATATCAATGAGAAATATGCCATGAAAGTAGCCAATGACTATGCCTATCAAAAGATTCATTCGGCAGAAGAGGCAGTCTTGCGCATCCGTGAGCGAGGACAGAAGAATCAGGCTCAAAAAAGCAGTAAACCCAGTTCTACCAAGTCCAATGTACCTAAGTGGAGTAATCCAGATTATAAAAATGAAACCAGTGAGGAAACTCGTCTGGAATTAGAGCGTAAGAAACAAGAACTATTAGCTCGATTAGAAAAAGGAGGAGATTAGATGGAAAGTGTCGGAGACGTACTCAAACGTCAACCTAGCCGTTTTCATTATCAAGATTTGGTCCAGAAAATCATGAAGGATCCTGATGTTGCGGCCTTTATCCAGCAAGAATCCTTTACTCCAGAGGAATTAAATCGCAGTATCTCCAAATTTAATCAGTACATCACCGAGCGTGATAAGTTTCTCCGTGGGGATACAGATTATATTGCCAAAGGCTACAAGCCGATTTTGGTTATGAATCATGGCTATGCGGACGTTTCTTACGAAGAAACTCCTGAACTAATCGCAGCGGAAAAAGAAGCGGCTATTAAGAACCGTCTCAAGTTAATCAATCTGCCAGCCAGTCTCAAGAAAGCTAGTTTGGCTCAAGTTGATTTGGATGATTTGAGACGCTTGCCAGTTTTTGAAAAGCTATTAGCCTTCGTGGAGCAATATCCAGCTATTCGAAAAGGTCTTTACTTGTATGGAGACTTTGGTGTGGGTAAAAGTTTTATGGTGGCTGCCTTGGCTCATGATTTATCAGAAAAACGAGGTGTTTCCTCCACTCTTCTCCACTATCCTAGCTTTGTCATTGATGTCAAAAATGCTATCGGTGATGGTAATGTCAAGACCTTGGTAGATGAGATTAAATTGTCTGAAGTCCTGATTTTAGATGATATTGGTGCCGAGCAATCAACAGCTTGGGTGCGTGATGAAATCCTGCAGGTCATTCTTCAATATCGGATGCAGGAAAATTTACCGACCTTTTTTACATCCAACTTCAACTTTGAAGATTTGGAGTTGCATTTCGCTAAAGGGAAGCATGGAAATGACGAAACCTGGGAAGCCAGACGCGTCATGGAGCGCATCCGTTATTTGGCTGAGGAGACTCGTTTAGAAGGAGTGAACCGTCGATGACAGAAACAATCAAATTAATGAAGGCTCATACTTCAGTGCGCAGGTTTAAAGAGCAAGCCCTTCCTCAGGAAGACTTGGCTGAAATCCTGACATCAGCCCAAATGGCCTCGTCTTGGAAGAATTTTCAATCCTACTCTGTGATTGTGGTACGAAGTCAAGAGAAGAAAGATGCTCTGTATGGATTGGTGCCTCAAGAAGCCATTCGCCAGTCAGCTGTTTTCCTTCTCTTTGTCGGAGATTTGAACCGAGCGGAAAAGGGAGCCCAGCTTCATACTGATACTTTCCAACCTCAAGGTGTAGAAGGTCTCTTGATTAGTTCGGTCGATGCAGCTCTTGCTGGACAAAATGCCCTGCTGGCAGCTGAAAGCTTGGGCTACGGTGGTGTCATTATTGGCTTGGTGCGTTACAAGTCAGAAGAAGTGGCAGAGCTTTTTAACCTTCCTGACTACACCTATCCTGTCTTTGGGATGGCACTAGGTGTGCCAAATCAACATCATGATGTGAAGCCAAGACTGCCACTGGAGAATGTTGTCTTTGAGGAAGAATACCAAGAACAGTCAACTGAGGCAATCCAAGCTTATGACCGTGTACAGGCTGACTATGCTGGAGCGCGTGCGACCACAAGCTGGAGTCAGCGTCTAGCAGAACAGTTTGGTCAAGCTGAACCAAGCTCAACTAGAAAAAATCTTGAGCAGAAGAAGTTATTGTAGAAAGTGAGAAACTATGGCCCTACCAACTATTGCCATTGTAGGACGTCCCAATGTTGGGAAATCAACCCTATTTAATCGGATCGCTGGTGAGCGAATCTCCATTGTAGAAGATGTCGAAGGAGTGACACGTGACCGTATCTATGCAACGGGTGAGTGGCTCAATCGTTCCTTTAGCATGATTGATACAGGAGGAATCGATGATGTCGATGCTCCTTTCATGGAACAAATCAAGCACCAGGCAGAAATTGCCATGGAAGAAGCCGATGTTATCGTCTTCGTCGTGTCTGGTAAGGAAGGAATTACCGATGCAGACGAATACGTAGCCCGTAAGCTTTATAAGACCCACAAACCAGTTATCCTCGCGGTTAACAAGGTGGACAACCCTGAGATGCGAAATGATATCTATGATTTCTATGCTCTTGGTTTGGGTGAACCATTGCCTATCTCATCTGTCCATGGTATCGGTACAGGGGATGTGCTAGATGCCATCGTAGAAAATCTTCCAAATGAATATGAAGAAGAAAATCCAGATGTGATTAAGTTTAGCTTGATTGGTCGTCCCAACGTTGGAAAATCAAGCTTGATTAACGCCATCTTGGGAGAAGACCGTGTCATTGCCAGTCCAGTTGCTGGAACAACGCGTGACGCCATTGATACCCACTTTACAGATGCAGATGGTCAAGAGTTTACCATGATTGATACGGCTGGTATGCGTAAGTCTGGTAAGGTTTATGAAAATACTGAGAAATACTCTGTCATGCGTGCCATGCGAGCTATTGATCGTTCAGATGTGGTCTTAATGGTCATCAATGCGGAAGAAGGCATTCGTGAATACGACAAGCGTATCGCAGGATTTGCCCATGAAGCTGGTAAAGGGATGATTATCGTGGTCAACAAGTGGGACACACTTGAAAAAGACAACCATACCATGAAAAACTGGGAAGAAGATATCCGTGAGCAGTTCCAATACCTGCCTTACGCACCGATTATCTTTGTATCCGCTTTAACCAAGCAACGTCTCCACAAGCTTCCTGAGATGATCAAGCAAATCAGTGAAAGTCAAAACACACGTATTCCATCAGCTGTCTTGAACGATGTCATCATGGATGCTATCGCCATCAACCCAACACCGACAGATAAAGGAAAACGCCTTAAGATTTTCTATGCAACCCAAGTGGCAACTAAACCGCCAACCTTTGTTATCTTTGTCAACGAAGAAGAGCTCATGCACTTTTCTTACCTGCGTTTCTTGGAAAATCAAATCCGCAAGGCCTTTGTCTTTGAAGGAACACCGATTCATCTCATCGCAAGAAAACGTAAATAAAAAAGTAGAATCTGGAATGACATTTCCAGATTTTTTTGATAGAATAAAGGTGAAGAAAACGCTATCAAAGGGAGGTGTCGATGATGGAACATTTGTTTAAATTGATAATCTTATTTCCCTGGTTTTACTTTTTCAGCTGGATTGAAAAGGCCAACAGAAATAGTAAATTTTTCCCAATTTTTTACTATTTTTACTGGGTTTACATCCCCCTATATTCTCTTTTTAGCATTGCTTGGACAGTTGTTTCAGTTCTGTTTTTCAATATCGTCTTGAGAAATGTGACAGATATCAAGTTTTGGGGCATTTGGTTTCTTTTTATTCTGCTAGCTATTGGTCTGAATAGGTTAACTTATTTCTGTTTCAAAAAAATGCTTAGACTAAGAAAGGAGTTAGGAAAGTCTACGGGCGGAAGGCATTGATTTATATCGGTTTTTAATAGGAGGTAGCTTATGGCACATCTAAAATCATTTATTACACGCTATTCTAAGGTCTATATTGGTTTAGTTCTGTTGATCTGGATTGCTTTCTTCTTTCTTCCTTGGGGCAGTCCGATTCTGGGGGGAAAGATTGACCTCTTCAGCATACAGAAAATCTTGCTAGTTTTTGGCATTCTGTCCATTTTGATGGCCTTGCTGTCCAAGAAAGTCAGTCTCTTTGTTTTTGGATTGATCTGCTGTTTTTCTCTTTGGATTAATCTATTTATCCTATTTGCGATTTTGCCGATTTTTGGCAATTAAAGTATCATAAAAGTCAGAGAGGTTAGCTTGGAAACTAGCCTCTTTTTCCGGTAAATTCCCAAACTAACTTCCACCGCTAATCCAAGTGGAAGTTAGTCTGATAAAAATCGTAAAAACCAGTGGAAAT
>CABTZI010000074.1:0-6409 GCA_902489265.1 uncultured Streptococcus sp. | reverse complement strand
AATCCTATTTGTGAGACAAAAAGGATTTTGGTTAGACATGCAGGGTTTAATCCCAGCTTGTTTTAGATTAGTAGAGAAGTTCGTAAATTTCCATTGCAATCAAGTCAATGCTGTCAAAAGTATAAGTTTCGCGAGCTTCTACATCACGAAGGGTAAAGATTGATCCGTTTTCTTCATCATGGCTGTATGCAACTTCTGCAACAACAACTCCTTCGCGTTCAAAATTACGTTTTAAATTTCCGCCGTCTTTTGACATTGCTTCAAGGCGGTTGATGATTCTAACCAAATGTGATTCCATTTTGATTCTCCTTCATTTCTTATCGTTACTATTTTACCATAAAGGAGGCCAACTTGCCTAGAAAAAACTAAGATTTCTCGCTAATTCTACTAGCTTAAAGTTTTTTTGAATAAATCGGATAAAAAGTTTGAATTTTAATTCAATTCATGTTATAATCATACAGTATTCTATTTTAGAAAGCAGTGTGACTATGAATTTTTCTTTTTTACCTAAGTATTTACCTTATTTTAACTATGGGGCTGTGGTGACGGTTCTCATTTCTATCTGCGTTGTCTTTTTGGGAACTATTTTGGGTGTTGTCTTGGCTTTTGGGCAACGTTCAAAGTTTAAACCGCTTGTTTGGCTCGCCAACTTGTACGTTTGGATTTTCCGTGGGACACCGATGATGGTTCAGATTATGATTGCCTTTGCCCTTATGCATATCAATGCTCCGACTATTCAGGTTGGAATTTTGGGTGTTGATCTTTCTCGCTTGATTCCAGGGATTTTGATTATCTCTATGAACAGTGGTGCTTATGTTTCTGAGACGGTTCGTGCCGGAATCAATGCGGTGCCTAAGGGGCAGTTAGAGGCTGCTTATTCGCTAGGGATTCGTCCTAAAAATGCCATGCGTTATGTGATTTTGCCACAAGCTATCAAAAATATTTTGCCAGCATTGGGGAACGAATTTATCACCATTATCAAGGATAGCTCCCTCTTATCAGCTATTGGGGTCATGGAGTTGTGGAATGGGGCTACAACAGTTTCTACAACAACCTATCTACCTCTGACTCCACTTTTATTTGCAGCCTTTTACTATTTGATTATGACTTCTATTTTGACAGTGGCCTTGAAAGCTTTTGAAAAACGTATGGGACAAGGAGATAAGAAATAATGACAGAAACCTTGATAAAAATTGAAAATTTACATAAATCCTTTGGAAAGAATGAAGTATTAAAGGGAATCAACCTCGAGATTAAACGTGGAGAGGTTGTCGTTATCATCGGTCCTTCAGGGAGTGGGAAATCTACCTTGCTTCGCTCTATGAATTTATTGGAAGAAGCAACCAAAGGGAAGGTTATCTTTGAGGGAGTCGATATCACGGACAAGAAGAATGACCTGTTTGCCATGCGTGAGAAGATGGGCATGGTTTTCCAACAATTCAATCTCTTTCCTAATATGACTGTGATGGAAAATATCACCTTGTCACCCATCAAGACTAAAGGTGAGAGCAAGGCAGTTGCAGAGAAGAGAGCCCAAGAGTTGTTGGAAAAAGTTGGTTTGCCAGATAAGGCAGACGCTTATCCACAGAGTCTGTCAGGTGGCCAGCAACAACGGATTGCCATCGCGCGTGGTTTGGCTATGGAACCAGATGTTTTGCTCTTTGACGAGCCAACCTCTGCCTTGGACCCTGAAATGGTAGGTGAGGTGTTGGCTGTTATGCAAGACCTTGCCAAGTCAGGGATGACTATGGTTATCGTAACACATGAGATGGGATTTGCCCGTGAGGTGGCAGACCGTGTTATCTTTATGGCAGACGGTGTGGTTGTTGAAGACGGAACACCAGAGCAGATTTTTGAACAAACCCAAGAACAACGGACTAAGGACTTCTTGAGTAAGGTTTTATAATCTATTTTAAAATTTCAAGACAAGATTAGTGAAAAGCTCGACCAGAGCTTTTTCTTATAGTTTGAAACTATAGGATTGCCTAGGAAAGAAGTGTTAGAGGGTACTAGCAGTTTTTGGTATAATGGAAGATATTTGAAAGAAAAGAGAAGTGATATGACACAGATTATTGATGGGAAGGCTTTAGCGGCCAAATTGCAGGGGCAGTTGGCTGAAAAGACTGCAAAATTAAAGGAAGAAACAGGTCTAGTACCTGGTTTGGTAGTGATTTTGGTGGGAGATAATCCTGCAAGCCAAGTCTACGTTCGCAACAAGGAACGTTCTGCCCTTGCGGCTGGTTTCCGTAGCGAAGTAGTGCGAGTTCCAGAGACCATTAGTCAAGCGGAATTGTTAGACTTAATTGCTAAATACAATCAAGATCCAGCTTGGCATGGGATTTTGGTCCAGTTGCCATTACCAAAACATATCGATGAAGAGGCGGTTCTATTGGCTATTGACCCAGAAAAGGATGTGGATGGTTTCCATCCGCTAAATATGGGGCGTCTTTGGTCTGGTCACCCAGTCATGATTCCTTCTACACCTGCAGGGATTATGGAAATGTTCCATGAATACGGGATTGACTTGGAAGGTAAAAATGCAGTCGTCATCGGTCGTTCCAATATCGTCGGAAAACCTATAGCTCAGCTTCTTTTGGCCAAAAATGCGACGGTAACCTTGACTCACTCACGAACTCATAATCTTGCCAAGGTGGCTGCAAAAGCGGATATTCTTGTGATCGCAATCGGTCGTGCTAAGTTTGTGACTGCTGACTTTGTCAAACCAGGTGCGGTAGTCATTGATGTTGGGATGAATCGTGATGAAAATGGTAAGCTCTGTGGGGATGTGGATTATGAGGCAGTTGCCCCACTTGCTAGTCACATCACGCCAGTACCTGGAGGTGTCGGTCCTATGACCATTACCATGCTGATGGAGCAAACCTATCAGGCAGCCCTTCGGACATTGGATAGAAAATAAGAGAAAATTCGCTGAAGATAGTGTATTTTATATAGCTATATCTGAAATGGCATATAATAATTGTAAAAATAAAATTACAAAAGGAGGTCTGTGCCTCCTTTTTGTTGTATAATGGAGTGAGGTGATTAGATGATTTTAAAAATTTATAATGGGGAATATAGTTTACAATGGGATGGAATATACTACTTAGCACTAATTGATTATCCAAATATTCAAGAATGGGAATTAGAAAAAATTGCTAAATTTATAGCTTACGAAAAACTTCATAAACGTCAAACAAGTATTGAGTGTGCTGATTCTTGTTTAAAAAAAGAGATTTCAGATTACATCTTTCAGCATCCCTTTCTGCCACCATTTACCCCTACAGATAAAATAGTAGCCTCGACTTATGATCTACATAAGAGATTAGTGACTTCAGACTACTGTAGTCATACTACGACTATAGATGTAGCGATTTCTATCTTTAAAACAGGTCAGCTCTTATCTGCTGTGAAAGCCTTTGGGCGAGATGCTGAGGAGTTGGTTTTGGATAGTCGAAATGCTACATCGGATCCGATAGATTATTTTGACTATGTCATGTTAGGGTGGTCAAATACAAGTTCTGGTTATCGATTAGCGATGGAGCGTTTATTAGGTCGAGCTCCTTCAGAGAAAGAATTACAAGACAAGTTTATTCCTGGAGTGAGTTTTCATTTTATCTATACAGATTTGATTAAACTTACTGGTTATATTTTTGATGGCTACCATGTTGCAAAAATTAAGGACATGTTGAATTTATTTAGTGAGTTGTATATTTGCATTATTCCAACTCATAATAAGAGCCAATTTGAAAATATTATTCCAAGTCAATTACTGGATAGGGTGTATTATCTTGACCATGATGGAGAAGGTTTGGAGGAGTGGGTTAAAAAAGTATATCGGATTGTTTTAAAACGATCAGGTAAAGGATAGTTGAGGAAAAAACGATGAAAGTGATTGATCAAGCCTTACTAGAAAAAGTTATTATTGAACGTTCTCGTACAAGTCATAAAGGAGACCACGGTCGTCTGCTGTTGCTGGGTGGGACTTATCCTTATGGGGGAGCTATCATCATGTCAGCCATTGCAGCTGTTAAAAGCGGTGCAGGATTGGTGACCGTTGGAACGGACAGGGAAAATATTCCAGCTCTGCACAGCCATTTACCAGAAGCTATGGCCTTTTCTCTGCAAGACCAGCAATTGTTAAAAGAGCAATTGGAGAAGGCTGAAGTTGTCTTGCTGGGGCCTGGTTTAGGAGACGATGCTTTTGGAGAAGATTTAGTTAAACAGATCTTTGCTGGCTTAAAACAGAATCAGATTTTGATTGTAGACGGAGGTGCTTTGACCATTCTTGCTAGAACAAGTTTGTCGTTTCCATCTAACCAGCTTATCCTAACTCCCCACCAAAAAGAATGGGAAAAACTGTCTGGAATTACGATTGAAAAGCAAAACGAAGCTACAACAGCTAGTGCCCTAACTTCCTTTTATCAAGGAACAATTTTGGTGGAGAAAGGTCCAGCTACCCGTATTTGGCAAGCTGGCCAGTCTGATTATTACCAGTTACAGGTTGGCGGTCCTTATCAGGCGACTGGAGGAATGGGAGATACTCTGGCTGGAATGATTGTAGGATTTGCAGGCCAGTTTAAACAAGCCAGTCTCTACGAGCGTGTGGCAGTAGCAACCCATCTTCATTCAGCAATAGCCCAAGAATTATCTCAAGAACATTATGTGGTCTTGCCGACGGAAATTACTAATTGTCTTCCTACAGTAATGAATAAAATATCTCAAAAAAGACTGGGATAAAATTCAATTTTAGGAGAAAACGAAGTGAATATTACCACAATAAAACGCATAATATCAAGTTTTTTAATACCTGATATTATGCGTTTTTGACTTTAAAGCCTTTTTTCTCTGTCTCTATTTTGGAGCAAGCTTCTGCTCAGAATGTTTTATAATTTCTCGTTGATAAATCGGATAAACTGATTCCACCAAACTTTTAAGAAGAAAGCTTTTTCAACTTTCTTTTCTGCTACCATTTCGAAACTAGGATGTTCTGTGGTAATGTAACCTTGACCAATCAAATCCTTGTCTTCGTAAGTCAAATGGCCGACCACTGTTCCAGCTTCAAGTGGTGCTGGGATTGCTTTGGAATCAGGAGTGAATTGAACAGATTGGGAAGATTGATTCCCAACACGTTCAATTAGATAGATATCCTCTGGGGCCACTGCAGTGACCGTATCTTCTTTTCCATCTTCTACAGGGGCTTTGCTATCTTGATAGGCATCGCCTTTTTGCACTATTTTACGAAGTGTAAATGTAGAAGAAATATAATCCATTAGGGAAGATGTAGCTGTAAAACGAGCGTAGGGATTATTGTCTTGATGATCTGCATTCAAAACAACTGTGATCACCCTCATGCCTTTTTCGACAGTAGTACCAACAAAAGACTCTCCAGCCTTATCTGTTGTTCCTGTTTTCAGTCCATCAAAACCACCACGGTAAGCAGGCATACCTTCTAACATGTAGTTGGTTGAAGTGATTGTCATCCCAGCAAAAGTAGAAGAAGGTTTTTTCGTTATTTCCAAAACTTGTGGGTACTTTTTGATGAGATTGCGAGCAACGATAGCAACATCATAAGCACTGAGCTTATTTTCATCATCTTTATTAGACCCTGGGTAAATATTATCTCCTAGAGTCTCGTTGTTCAGACCAGTTGTATTGACAAGGGTGGCATCTTTGATTCCCCATTCCAAGAGTTTGGCACGCATCATATCGACGAAGTCTTTCTCTGAGCCAGCAATTTTCTCAGCTAGGGCAATAGCGGCACTGTTGGCACTAGATACCAGGGTTGCTTCAAGCAACTCTTCGACGGTATAATTACGGGTCTCCATAGGAACATTACTGGCTTCGGAATTTGTCGTTAATTGATAAGGATAATCAGAAATATCTACTGGGGTGGATAGTGTGATACTTCCATTTTCTAGAGCCTCATAGACAAGATAAACTGTAAGTAGTTTTGTTATAGAAGCAATTTCGACAGGTTGTGTTGCATCTTTTTCATAAAGTATTTTTCCAGTATTTGCTTCAACAGCAATCGCATGTTTTGCAGCAATATTAAAATCTTGGGCAGCAACAGTAGAAGCTGAGCCAATAACGGATAGGGCTAGTAGAGTTAAAATGATTTTTTTCATAGTAAGTTTATTCTAACATAAAGAAAAAAATATTCCCAGTTTCATGATAGAAGAAAGAAGCTTTTTTGAAAGTATGGTAAAATAGATGAATGGAGGTAGCTCATGTTTCGTAAGAATAAATTATTTTTTTGGACCAGTGAGATTTTATTATTAACAATCATTTTTTATCTATGGAGAGAGATGGGGGCGATTATCACGCCTTTTGTAAGCGTAGCGAACACCATCATGATTCCATTTTTATTGGGTGGCTTTTTATATTATTTGACCAATCCTATTGTAAATTT
>CABTZI010000073.1:0-6474 GCA_902489265.1 uncultured Streptococcus sp. | reverse complement strand
CAGATGAAAACCAAGCAGGACCAGTAGGAATTGCCAACCCGAAAGGACTTGAGTGGACTGAAAAAGGCTTGAAATTGAATGCCCTTACAGCTACTGTTCTTCGAGTCTCTCAAGGCCGTCCAGCTATGGAAGATAAACCAAAATCTGACCTTCCGAATTCTAGACAAGAACAAGGTCAAGGTCAAGGTCAAGAGCACAGTACAAGCGATATTCCAAACCGATCAAACAAACCTGAACATCAAAATCCAGATCCAGCTCCACAAGCTAAACCTGATTCTACTAAACCAAATGAAAATATAGCTGATACAGAAGATAAACCTAGCCAAGCTACAACTGATTCACAAACTACACAAGTTTCACAACCAGCACAAGAAGCACAACCATCATCTGTAAGTGAAGCTATTCAAAACGGAGCTGTAGAAAACTCTAGCAAGGAAAATATACCTGCAACCCCAGCTAAACAAGCTGAACTTCCAAATACAGGAACCAAAAATGATCACAAACTCCTGTTTGCAGGAATTAGTCTCCTTGCCCTTCTAGGTCTCGGTTTCTTGCTAAAAAACAAAAAAGAGAACTAAACTTGCCCTCCTATAGAAAAATCCCCCACGTGTTAAAAATTATCAACACGTGGGGGATTATTTTTTGTACAATATTTGTGGTTATAATACATTTGATTAGGATTTTTTATTAAGCCTCTTTCATGGCAAAGTATGCCCGTACTTTTGGAGCCACTTGCGTGCCGAAGAGTTCAATAGCTCTCAGTACTTGTTCATGAGGCATGGAGCCAAGCGGTAGGTGCAACATAAAGCGATCCAAACCTAAATCCTCAATCATGCGAATTAATTTTTCTGCCACCTGATCTGGATTGCCCACAAACATAGCACCATTTGGCCCTACCTGTTCCAAATATTGCTCATAACGTAATTCCTGCCAGTGCGGACGATCTTTGGAAATAGCATCCACTACTTGCTTAGTCGGATGGAAATAATCTTTCACCGCCTGCTCGCCATCTTCAGCAATCCAACCCCAAGAATGGGCTCCAACCTTTAGCTCATGACTGGCATGACTCGCTTCGCTACCAATCTCACGATAAGCCTGAATCAACTTTTTAAAATAACGCGGATTGCCACCAATAATAGCATAGACAATCGGTAGGCCTGCCTGAGCAATCTTCACTGTTGATTCGACATGACCACCTGTCGCTATCCACAAGGGTAATTTGTCCTGAACTGGACGAGGATAAACTTCTTTGCCAGAGATTGTTTGGGTCAATCGACCTTGCCAGTCTAGCTTTGTCTTTTCATTGACTAACTGGAGAAAGTCTAATTTCTCATCAAAAAGGGCTTCGTAGTCTTTCAAATCATATCCAAACAAGGGAAAAGATTCCGTGAAAGAACCCCTTCCAGCCATAATCTCCGCTCGTCCATTTGATAAAGCATCGATAGTGGCATACTGTTGGAACAAGCGAATCGGATCCATGCTCGAGAGAATGCTAACTGCACTGGTCAAACGGATTTTCTTGGTATTGACTGCCCCAGCTGCCAGGACAATCTCTGGAGCTGATACTGCAAAATCCGCTCGATGGTGCTCGCCAATCCCATATACATCCAAACCAACCTTGTCAGCCAGTTCAATCTCTGCCACCAACTGACGAATGCGTTCGGCATGACTGTAAGTTTGCCCAGTCCCTTCAAGCTCCGTTGTTTCCCCAAATGTCGAAATTCCCAATTCTACCATAGTAATTCTCCCTGTCTATTTCTGTTCTTCAATTTGAATTATTCTAATACTCAATGAAAATCAAAGAGCAAACCAGGAATCTAGCCACAGGCTGCTCAAAACAGTGTTTTGAGGTTTCAGATGGAAGTTGACGTGGTTTGAAGAGATTTTCGAAGAGTATAACACGAATCTTGAGTACAAGCAACCAATTTGCTCACAAGAAAAAGCCTAGATAACTAGACTTTTTTAGCTTATTCTACCGTTACTGATTTAGCAAGGTTACGTGGTTTGTCCACATCAAGACCACGGTGAAGGGTTGCAAAGTAAGCGACCAATTGTGTTGGTACTACCATTGAGATTGGTGAGAGGTAAGGATGTACGGTCGTAAGGACGATATCGTCTGTCTCTTTAGCAACATTTTCTTCTGCGATAGTGAGGACTTTGGCACCACGGGCTGCCACTTCTTGGATATTTCCACGAGTGTGGTTGGCAAGGACTGGATCTGACAAGAGGGCCAAAACAGGCGTTCCTTCTTCAATCAAGGCAATGGTTCCATGCTTGAGTTCTCCTGCTGCAAAACCTTCACACTGGATGTAAGAAATCTCTTTGAGTTTGAGACTTGCTTCCATGGCTACGTAGTAATCTTGACCACGTCCAATGTAAAAGGCATTGCGAGTTGTTTCAAGAAGCTCACGAATCTTGGCTTCAATGGTTTCTTTCTCTGAAAGAGTTGATTCGATAGACTGAGCTACGATTGACAATTCATGAACCAGGTCAAAGGCTTGCGCTTTAGCATTGCCATTTGCTTCTCCGACTGCTTTTGCTAAAAAGGCAAGGGCTGCAATTTGCGCTGTATAGGCCTTGGTTGATGCTACGGCAATTTCAGGACCTGCATGAAGGAGCATGGTATGGTTGGCTTCACGTGAAAGGGTTGAACCTGGGACATTTGTCACTGTCAAGCTTGGGATTCCCATTTCATTAGCCTTAACCAAAACCTGACGACTATCCGCTGTTTCACCAGACTGACTGATAAAGATGAAGAGTGGTTTCTTGCTGAGAAGTGGCATACCGTAGCCCCACTCAGATGAGATTCCAAGTTCAACTGGTGTATCTGTCAATTCTTCCAACATCTTCTTAGAAGCAAATCCTGCGTGGTAAGATGTCCCAGCTGCAAGGATGTAGATACGGTCTGCGTCTTGAACAGCCTGGATGATAGCTGGGTCTACGACAACTTGACCAGCCTCATCTGTGTAGGCTTGGATGAGTTTACGCATAACCGTTGGTTGCTCATCAATTTCCTTGAGCATGTAGTAAGGATAAGTTCCCTTACCGATATCTGACAAATCAAGCTCAGCAGTGTAGCTAGCACGCTCACGACTATTACCATCATAGTCTTGAACTTCTACACTGTCAGCCTTGACGATTACCAACTCTTGGTCATGAATTTCCATGTATTGGTTGGTCTCACGAATCATAGCCATAGCATCTGAGCAGACCATATTGTAGCCTTCCCCAAGACCAATCAAAAGTGGTGATTTATTCTTAGCTACGTAGATAACTTCAGGATTTTGTGAGTCAACCAAGGCAAAGGCATAAGAACCACGGATGATGTGAAGAGCTTTTTTGAAGGCTTCAAGAACTGAGAGACCTTCTTCTGCAAATTTTCCAATCAAGTGAACGGCGATTTCCGTATCTGTTTGCCCCTTGAAGTGGTGTCCTGCAAGGTATTCTTCCTTGATTTCAAGATAGTTCTCAATCACCCCATTGTGAACCAAGACAAAACGTTCTGTCTCAGAGCGGTGTGGGTGAGCATTGTCCTCAGTTGGTTTCCCGTGAGTTGCCCAACGAGTATGTCCGATACCAGCTGTTCCCTCAACACCAGCTGTCTTGGCAGACAATTCTGCAATACGACCTACAGCCTTGACTAGATGGTTTTCAGCACCACCTAGGACAAAAATTCCCGCAGAATCATAGCCACGGTATTCGAGCTTTTCAAGCCCTTGAATCAAAATATCAGTTGCATTTGTGTTCCCAACAACACCAACAATTCCACACATAGTATATACGACACAGACCAGCTGTGCTTTCTCCTTAAAATTGGTATAGTCTAATTCCTCTTTTATAGAACCAGCAAGAACAGTATATACTTGTTTCTTTCACTTGTCAAGAGTAAAAATTGGTATAGTTCATATTAACTTCTTGTAAACAAAAAAACTCTGACCAATTAGGATAATCAGTCAGAGTCCTTTTTTAAAATCCATTATTATCGCTTAATTCCTTGAACCAGTTCCCTGATTTTTTCAGACGACGTTCTTGCGTTTCCAAGTCTAATTCGACCAAACCATAGCGATTTTTATAGCTGTTGAGCCATGACCAGCAATCAATAAAGGTCCAGATTAAGTATCCTTTACAGTTGGCTCCATCTTCAATGGCACGGTGCAGTTCACGCAGATGACCTTTTACAAAGTCAATACGGTAATCATCTTGAATCATTCCATTCTCACGGAATTGTTCTTCCCCTTCAACACCCATACCATTCTCAGTCAACATCCACTCGATATTACCATAATTTTCCTTGATATTTTGGGCGATGTCATAAATCCCTTGCTCATAAATCTCCCAGCCACGATGAGGATTGATTTTACGTCCAGGCATCACATAAGGCTCGTAAAAATGTTCTGGTAAGAGTGGACTCTCTGGATGCTTAGCAAATCGAGGCGCCATAACACGCAAAGGTTGATAGTAGTTGACACCAAGGAAGTCCACCGTATTATCACGAATGAGTTCCAACTCCTCCTCCGTAGTATCAGGTAAGAGACCGTGTTCATGCAAGATTTCTACCAACTCCTGTGGGTAAGTCCCCAAAACAGATGGGTCTAAAAAAGATTGAGCCTGGAAAAGGTCTGCAATACGAGCAGCCTTGACATCAGCAGGATGCTGGCTACGTGGATAAGCCGGTGTCAAGTTTAAAACAATCCCAATCTTGGAATCTGGCAAAAGTTCATGACAGGCCTTAACCGCCCGACTGCTAGCCAATTGTGTATGATAGGCTACTTTAACGGCTGCTTCTGCATCCAACTTATGTGGATAATGGGCATCGTAAAAATAGCCAAACTCTACAGGAACGATGGGCTCGTTAAAGGTAATCCATTGATCCACTAAATCTCCATAAGTCTCAAAACAAAAACGAGCATAATCTTCATAAGCTGAAACTGTCGCCTTATTTTCCCAACCATCACCAGCTTCTTGAAGAGCAAAAGGCAAATCAAAATGATAAAGATTCACTAAAAGACGAATCCCTTTGGCCTTAATAGCCTCAAAAACCTTACGGTAAAAGTCTACACCTTGAGGATTGACTTCCCCACGCCCTTGTGGAAAAATCCGTGACCACTGAATAGAAGTCCGAAAGGCCGTGTGACCAGTTTCTAACAGTAGCTCAATATCCTTTTCCCAGTTTTCATAAAAGGTTGATGTTTTATCTGGACCAATCCCATTATAGTAACGATTTGGCTCCACTTGGTACCAATAATCCCAGAGATTATCTCCCTTGCCGTCACCAGCTACACGCCCTTCTGTCTGCGGCCCAGAAGTGGAGGAACCCCAGACAAAATCCTTTGGAAATCTTAGCATACATTTACCTCTTTATCTACTCATTTTTCCCATTATACAGAAAAAACAAGGTAAAAACTAGTTACATTTTTTCCTTGTTTTTCTTCTGATTATAGTTTTTATTTCTTGCTTAGGATTTCAAGCGTTTCGAGCACATTATCTGCATGAACTTCGATAGTGTCACCAGTCGCTTTAATCTTGACTTCTACGATACCATCAGCTGCTTTCTTCCCAACAGTGATGCGGATTGGCAACCCAATCAAGTCGCTGTCGCTGAATTTGACTCCGACACGTTCGTTACGGTCATCTGTCAAGACTTCGTAACCAGCTCCCATCAAGCTTGATTCAAGTTTTTCTGTCAAGTCTTGCGCTTCTTCGTCCTTGACATTGACAGTAATCAAGTGCACATCAAATGGTGCCAATTCTTTAGGGAAGTTGATTCCCCAAGCGTAACGGTATTCACCTTTTGGCGTTTTGTTAACAAAGAGGCGAGCGTGTTGCTCCATCACTGCTGAAAGGAGACGGCTGACACCGATACCGTAACATCCCATGATAATTGGCACAGCACGGCCATTTTCATCCAAAACATCTGCTCCCATGCTTGCTGAATAGCGAGTGCCGAGTTTGAAGATGTGACCAATTTCGATACCACGCGCAAAGTTAAGGACTCCTTGCCCGTCTGGGGAAATTTCACCCTCACGAACTTCACGTATATCCACATATTCTGCAGTAAAATCACGACCTGGGTTCACACCAGTCAAGTGGTAGCCATCTTCGTTAGCACCGACAACTGCATTGTGAACATCTTGCACCTTACGGTCTGCAATGATTTTAACATTCTCTGGCAAACCAACTGGTCCAAGTGAACCGAACCCTGCTTGAACAAGATTCGCCACTTCTTCTTCGCTCGCAACGTCAAAAAAATCTGCTCCCAAGTGGTTCTTCAACTTAACTTCATTGAGCTGGTCATTTCCAACTAGAAGGGCTGCAACAAGCTCACCATCTGCCATGTAGAAGAGGGTCTTGATTGTTTGTTCTTCTGGGACGTTTAGGAAGGCTGCCACTTCATCAATTGATTTAACATCTGGTGTTGCAACCCGAGTCACTTCTTCTTCAGCGACAACACGGTTGCTTGGTTTGTACTCATTT
>CABTZI010000072.1:0-6475 GCA_902489265.1 uncultured Streptococcus sp. | reverse complement strand
GAAAAAAGACTAGATTTCTCCAGCCTTTCATTTCTAATTAGAATTTTTTACGTTTACGAGCTGCTTCTGATTTACGTTTACGTTTTACAGAAGGTTTTTCATAGAATTCACGTTTGCGTGTTTCTTGAAGAGTACCAGCTTTAGTAACCGCACGTTTGAAACGACGAAGTGCGTCGTCAAGAGATTCATTCTTACGTACTACTGTTTTAGACATTTTTTTCACTCCCTTCAAGTTCAAGATCTATTCTATTTTACACGTAAAAGGAATAATTGTCAAGAAAAAATCCGGTTTAATTTTGATTTTTTCTTACATTTATACAAGAGTTGAAAGCGTTCAATAGAACATTGCTTTTTATTTTTCAAGTAAGCTGAGCGCTTCAGCATCTGCGATGATGGTCACATCTGGGTGGTTTTGTAGGCTACTTGCAGGTAGATTCTCAGTCACTAGGCCAGACACTGTTCCAGCAATGGCTTCTGCTTTTGATTCACCGTAGGCAAAGAGAAGGATTGACTTGGCATCCAAGATATTTTTAATCCCCATTGAAATGGCTTGGGTTGGAACATCTTCAATCTTGTCAAAGAAGCGCGCATTGGCTTCGATAGTAGACTGGTCAAGTTCTACTAGATGTGTTTGACTGTCAAATGGAGTACCAGGCTCATTAAAGCCGATATGTCCATTGCGACCGATTCCCAAGATTTGAAGGTCCACTGGATGGTCAGCCAAAATTTGGTTGTAGCGTTCAACTTCAGCTTCAGCATTGTCCTTAACCCCACGAGGCAAGAAACTTTCTTTAAATGGTTTTTGGTTAAACAAGTTTTCTTGCATGAAGTAACGGTAAGACTGTGGATTGTCTCCATCAAGCCCTACATACTCATCAAGGTTGACACTGGTTAGATTTGAAAAATCAAGGTCACTCTCAACAATTTCCTTGTAAAATTCAAGTGGGCTACTTCCTGTCGCAAGTCCTAGGGTTTGAGCTCCATTGGCTAATTTTTCCTTCAAAATCTCAAAAGCAACTTTTCCACCTTCGATTTGGTTTTCAACTTTAATAACTTTCATCTTTTTATCCTCCGTTTCAATCTATATTTATTATATGGTATAGACCAATTTTTGTCAAGTGAAAACGATTTAATTTTCAAAAAAAGAGCGTCCAAACTTGAAACATGTTATAATGGATAAGATTAGAACTTAGAAAGAATGAACAGATATATGAATACAGCTGATTTTGATTTCCACTTACCCGAGGAATTGATTGCCCAAACGCCCCTTGAAAAACGGGACGCTTCTAAACTCCTCATTGTCAATCGTGAGACGGGAGAAATGCATGATAAACACTTCCACTCTATTATTGATATGCTGGAACCTGGTGATGCCCTTGTTATGAACGATACCCGTGTTCTCCCTGCCCGCCTCTATGGTCAAAAGGAAGAAACTGGAGGTCATGTGGAACTGCTCCTACTCAAAAACATTAGTGGCGATGAGTGGGAAGTTCTGGCTAAACCTGCCAAACGCCTCAAGATTGGTACTCGTGTCAGCTTTGGTGATGGTCGCCTCAGCGCTGTCGTTACGGAAGAATTGACTCACGGGGGCCGCATTGTCCGCTTTGAATACCAAGGAATTTTCCTAGAAGTTTTGGAAAGTCTGGGAGAAATGCCACTACCACCCTATATTCATGAAAAACTGGATGACCGTGAACGCTATCAAACTGTTTACGCCAAGGAAAGTGGCTCTGCTGCAGCACCAACTGCTGGACTACACTTCACTAAAGAACTGCTAGCAGAAATCCAAGCTAAGGGTGTTCATCTAGTCTATCTGACTCTTCATGTCGGACTAGGAACCTTTAGACCCGTTTCAGTTGACAATCTGGACGAACACGAAATGCACTCAGAATTCTACCAGCTTTCTGAGGAAGCGGCTGCCACTCTTCGCTCTGTTAAGGAAAATGGGGGGCGTGTCATCGCTGTCGGAACCACTTCTATACGCACTTTGGAGACTATTGGTTCCAAGTTTGATGGGCAAATCCAAGCAGATTCTGGCTGGACCAATATCTTTATCAAACCTGGGTATGAGTGGAAGGTCGTGGATGCCTTCTCAACCAACTTCCACCTGCCAAAATCAACTCTGGTCATGTTGGTTTCTGCCTTTGCCGGCAGTGAATTAGTCTTAGACGCTTATCACCATGCCATTCAAGAACACTACCGCTTCTTCAGTTTTGGCGATGCCATGTTTATCTATTAATTTATATAATCAAAAAACGCATATTATCAAGGTTTTATAAAGCCTGATAGTATGCGTTTTGTAATGGATAAAAAATGAGTTAATTTATTCTAAAGCTCGTATCTTTCAAGCTCTGGACACTGGCATTGATCACCGCGCCGATAATCAAAATCTTAGCGATGAGAATAAACCAGAACATCATGACCACCACGACGACGGAACTGAAAAAACGCACGTCCACTAGGTGATTGACATAATTGTTAACATAGACTGAAAAGATATTGAGTAGTAAGACCAGGGTCAACAAGACAAAGGCACTACCTGGCAATACAGAGCGAATCCTTCGCACCTTAACATTGGGTAGAAAATAGTAGAGCATGACCAGGATGGCAAAAATCAAGGCATAAACCAAAGGGCCTGTTAGGTCTTGCAGATAATCAAAAAGAGGACTATCCGATTTCCAATAGCTTTTGACAAGGTTGAGGAGCATACGGCCAAAGACACTCAAAAACAGAGCTAAAGCAAAGAGAATCTGCAAGCCAAAACTGACAAACAAACTCATGAGTTGATGGGAAATCATTCCACGATTTTTTGATACTCCGTAAGCTTTATTAAAGGCTTTCTGCAGGAAATTCATAGATTTTGAAAAGGTCCAGAGGGCTGACAAAACCGCAAAACTCAATAAACCCGTTGACGGTTGGGTCAGCACTTCTGTAATGATCTTTGCGACCACATCATACATGGTATCCGGCAAGAATTCATTGACAACCTTTAAAAAATTAGAAACTGGAATCTGAAAATATGGGAGGATATTAACTACCACCAAAAGCAGGGGAAAAATCGAAATCAACCAATAGTAGGCTACTGCGACACTGGTTAACTCACTATCTGATGCTTGATAATAATGCAAAAAAGCTTTTAATAAGGGCTTATCTATCAGCTCTTTCCACCACTTCTTCATATCATACTCCTTCACTTATAATCTTGATTAATTTCTTCTTACCAATTCCATCATATCATAAGGCAGGGTATTGGCAGCTTCCTTCAAGGAATAGTTCTCTAGGTTATTTACATTTTGTCGTAACTTCTTGGCATACTTGGTCGTAATCAATCGTTTTTCTTCGTATTCGAAAATCAACTTGCGCTCCAGATAATAGCCTCTCAGCATTTCATCGATATTGTTGGGTTTGACACGATTGATAACCCGTTCGACAAAGGCACCACTGGTAATAATAGCTGTTTCTCGGAGACGAGAATCCTGCATAAAGCTGATTAAAGAACTCTTATAAACCCCTTTAAGGTTCTCCAAACTTTCAATAATCATCTCTGTATTTTCTAGATAGAGCTCTGCAATTTGGTCATAGTCAAGGGCTCTGAGTTTCTGTGATTCTTCATTTTTCCAACTACGGAAGGTCTTGCCTAAGGTAAAGACTTCGTGTAGGAGAAAACGTAAAATTCGCAAGGAAACAAGGAAATAATAGGTCAATCGTGAAGCAAACTTGCGATTGATACCTTGTTCCATGTTTTTCAAATAACGTTGGTAGACTCGATAGGCACGCTCACTCATCTTGTCCTCTTCGTAAGCCTGTTCTAAACCATCACTTTCAATACTGAGGATGAGAAGTTTCAAGGCCTCCCAGTCTTCTTGAGACCCCTTATTTTCTTGACTCAGTATGAGATTTTCAATACGTCCATGGTAATTGTCAATGGCTGCATAGAGAGGGAGCTTATTTCTGGTATCTTCCAACTCTTTTTCCAACGCTAGCGTTACTTCATTCAAAATGCCGATATGCATGAGATAATCCTTGCTTTCTTCCTGTTCATCAGAAAGATGAGGCAAGACCACGAGGCCTGTTAAAAAACTTACAAGCGTCACACCTGCGACAAGGAAAAGCAAGAGAGGGTACTCCTGCTCTAGATTACTTGGTATCAGAAGGATTGTAGCAATCGACACGGTTCCCTTAACACCTGAGAATGTCAAAAGAAGCATGTCCTTCATATACTTATTTAGCTTTTTCTTGAGACGTCTAGTCCTATAGGCATAATAACCATAGATCATGACAAAACGAATGGCAAAGAGGACAAAGGTAAGGGCTATAAGAGATACCAATAACAGTAAGGGATTATAGATTGGATTGGTCAAGATAGGTTCTGCTATCATTTCCAACTCCATCCCTAAAATCACAAAGACAGAACCGTTCAGCATAAAATTCACTGTATGCCAAACCGTCTCGGTCACCGTATCCACTTGGGCTTCGAGGAGCGTAATTTTCTTAAAACGGCTTGCCTTTAGAATCCCAGCAACTACAACGGCAATAATTCCTGAAACGTGTACTTCTTCTGCTAGAAAGAAGGTTATCAAGGGTAAACTCAATTCCAGAAGGAGCTCACTAGCAATATCTGTTGCTCTCACACTTAGCAAGAAACTATGGAGGAAACGGTTGGTCATGGCTGTTAAAAAGCCAATCAAAAAACCGCCTAGTATTGAAAAGATGAGCGAACTACTCGCTTGCCCAAGGGAAAAGGCCCCAGTTGTCCAAGCTGTCAAAGCTACCTGAAAGGCAACCAAACCTGATGCATCATTCAAGAGTCCTTCACCCTTAAGGATATTGGACACACGCTTAGGAAAGCTAAAACGCTCCGAAAGAGAAGCAAAAGCCACCAAGTCCGTAGGCCCAAGGGCTGCCCCAACAGCCAAACAAGCTGCCAAGGGAAGGCTGAGCCAAAGAAGATGGGCCAAGCCACCCAAACTCAGGGTCGAGATGAAAATCACTGGAAATATGAGATAAACAATGATTCGCCAGTGTTTTAAAATAGCCGTAATATCTGCTTCCTCTGACTCTCGGAAAAGCAAGGGCCCGATAACCAAGGCCAAAAACAACTCCGTATTGAGATGAAAATCGGTATTGGGTAAAAAGAGACCAATCACAATTCCCAAAAGAATTTGCACCAAAGGAAGAGGTAAAAAGGGCAGGAGCTTATTGGTTGTACTTGAGACAATCAAGACCAGTAAAAATAGGATGAGGTAAATCAGTAATTCCACGCACGACCTCCTTAATCTTTTTTACAACAAGATTCAAACATCTCCTTCTGCTCTTTGATTTTTTGGTCAATCTTGGAACAATCCTTGTGCTCAATTTTTCTCTGGCACCGTTCCATTTCAAGAGCAACTAATTTTTTCTTGATTTTAAGCATTTTTTTGCTCATATGCGCTTGGTCTAGCACTCCCACTGCTCGTTCGTGGTGGGTTGATTCGACAAAATTCTGGCGCATGGCATCCAGCTTTTCACGTAGGTATTGTTTATCCATGTCTATATCTCTCTAATTTTTCAATCATTACTAAAAATGGTGGGTTGTTAACTTGATTAAGAGTTCGGTAAATGGCAGCTGTGTACTCTTGTTGGTTCAACTGACTAACAAAATCCAAGACAGCATCCCTCTCGAGGTCGCCTCCTTCATGACCATAGTAGATCATGATAGCAATTCGTCCCCCTTTGATAAGTAAGCCACACAGCTTTTCTAATGCTTCAATCGTTGTCTGAGGTCGGGTAATGACTGACTTATCAGCTGACGGCAGATAGCCCAGATTAAAAATCCCTGCCTTGGCTTCTGTCACAAACTGGTCCAGTGTCTCATGACCTTGCAAGATTAACTGGGCATTTGTCATTCCAGCATGGTCCAAACGCTCCTGAGTCTTTTCCAAGGCTTGCTCCTGAATATCAAAGGCATAGACTTTCTTGGCTAGCTTGGCTAGAAAAAGAGTGTCATGACCATTTCCCATGGTCGCATCCACTACGATATCCTCTTTTGTCACTACCTCAGCCAAAAACTCATGTGCCATCTCGAGTGGTCTTTTCATATCAAAACTCCTGTTTTACAGCCTTGCATCCTTGAACGCTTCCACGACGTCGCATCTCCATCTCAATGCTGTTGAGAACTTCCCATTTATTGAGGCTCCACATAGGCCCAATCAGCATATCTCTAGGTGCATCTCCTGTGATTCGATGGATGACAATATGCTTGGGAATGATTTCCAGTTGGTCACAGATGACCTTGACATATTCGTCCTGGCTCATCAATTGTAAACGTCCCTCGTGGTAATCTCGTTGCATACGCGTATTAGTCATCAGATGAAGCAAGTGCAGCTTAATTCCTTGAATATCGTTGTCCGTGACACAGCGGCGGACATTTTCAATCATCATCTCATGGGTTTCACCAGGAAGTCCGTTAATCAAGTGGGAAACAATCTCAATCTTG
>CABTZI010000071.1:0-6685 GCA_902489265.1 uncultured Streptococcus sp. | reverse complement strand
GCTTCCTAGTTTGCTCTTTGATTTTCATTGAGTATAACCTGTGGCTAGTTTCTTAGTTTGCTCTTTGATTTTCGTTGATAAAAAGAAATGATCCTCCGTTCTTGGAAGAGCATTTTTTATTGTGATTTTGATTCGGTTTCAGCCGATTCTGGGTGGAGTTCTTGGTAACTTGGTGCCTTGAAAAGGTCAGTACTGGTCTTACCTTGTCGTTGGCTAAAGAGACTGGTTGATTGACTTCCCTTTTCTTGCTCAATCTTTTGCAGAATTGGTAAAGAATTGAGGTAAGAAATACTTTCTGTATCAACTTTTCCAAGATGATCTTTTTGGTAGAAACGTATCAAATCGCCAGTTTGAATCTGGTCGCTGATTTTAAGCTGTTGACTAGCTGCTTGACGAACAATTTCTAGTTCAGTTTGAGCTTGTTCATCAAGATTGCTGATTTCAAGACCGCTCTCAGTATAGTAGGTTCTTCCGTCGTAGCTGGTATATTTTGGTGTGACGAAGGAATTGGCATTTCGAAAGGCAACGATTTCTTGGTGGTCTGGTGATAGGAGGTCTTGTCCAACTTGAAGGAAGGAACTGGATTCGATACCAAGGAGGTGTTCGAGAGTCGGTAAGATATCGATTTGTCCACCGTAGGTATTGATGATTTGTCCCTTTTCATAGCCAGGCATGACCACCATAAAAGGCACTCGTTGCAACATGGCATTGTCGTAATTCGACCAGTTCTCAGAAGTCTTGCCAATCAATGGCGCCAGGTCAGGATTGCGGGAATTGGAAATACCATAATGGTCTCCGTAGATGACGATGATGGATTTTTCATAGAGGCCACTTTCTTTGAGATAGTCAAAGAAGGCCTTGATGGTACTATCCAGATAGTTAGCTGTTTGGAAATAGCCGTTGATTGTTTCATCTTTGGTTTTAGCCAGTGGGAAACCAAGCTCATCGCCTGTCAGATTGCTAGCATAGGGATAGTGATTGGACACCGTGATATACTTAGCATAAAAAGGTTGCTGTAAATGCTCCAGATACTGAATAGAATCCTTCATCATGATTTTATCATTTAAACCATATTGGAAAGAATTGCTACTGTCTTGCTTGGTGAAGTAGGAAGCATCAAAGAAGTATTGGTAGCCCCATTGTTTGTAGGTCGTATTTCGGTTCCAGAAGGTTCCGATATTACCGTGAAAGACAGCACTTGATTGGTAGCCGTTTTTTGATAGGATAAAAGGAGCTGCCTGCTGGGTATTGGTACCACCGTAATTGACCATGAAAGAACCTTGGTCAAGTCCAAACAAACCAGTCTCCAGCATGGTTTCCGCATCTGAGGTCTTACCAGCCTTGACTTGGTTAAAGATATTCGAAAAGGCTAGGGTTGATTGCGAATGGTAGAGTGAATTTAGGAAGGGAGTGACTTCATGCTCAGTTCCATCTATGTTGAGTTTATAGTCCAGTAGGAACTGCTGGAAACTCTCCAAGTGGAGATAAATCACATTTTTCCCTTTGGCTAAGCCGAAATAGTCTGGATTAGGCTTAGCCGAATGTTCTTGAATATAATCTGTAATAGGTTGAAGATCAGTCTCAGAGGCCTTAGCCCGTTCCTTGTTGGCGCTGTAGGATTGGTTGGCGCTATAACCTAAAAAGGCTGGCAAACTAAGGGCACGAACAATATAATAATTAGAAAATCCTCGCGATAGGAGATCGGGACGCTCAATTTCAGCCAAGAAAAGGTTAGCTGAAAAGAGCAGGGCCGAGAGAGCAGTGATGGCAACACTGGAGCGGAATTTGAAAGTTCTCCTATCCAGCTGGATGAATTTTTTATAGAAAAGGAAAGCCAGCAATGGGAAATCCATAAAATAGATGAAATCCCAAGGACGCAGTAACTCTAGTTCTGCAGTGCCGACAGACACCTTGCTGACCACCTTCATGGTATTAGCTGTGATAAAGTCACTAAATTCTCGATAGTAAAAGATATTAGAATAGAGCCAAATGAATAAAAGGCTATAAATAGCTATACTCAGGCCATAAAAGATCTTGGTTGACCGAGCATAGAGGGCTAGAGCTAGCAGGAGTAGCCCCAAAGGAAGGGGATTGAAAAAGGCTATAAAGGCAAGGTAATTCCCCTGCAACTTACCTACTTGAATATCTAAATTAAAGTCAACGGTATAGGCTAATAAGGTTTTGAGCCAATAGAGGATTAAAAGGGTTAGGACAAAACCCAGTCTGGTACCGATGGCTTTTTGGATTTTGTTAAAATTAATTCTCACACATTTACTTCCTAATTTTTTATTAGTATTAGTATACCATTTTTTAAAAGAAGAGTAAAAAAGCAAGGGTAGTTTCTTTTTTGAGAATTGTCTAAAAGTTTGATATAATGGTAATTATGAATAGAATAAGAGTTAGCAAAAGGGTTGAAAAGAAGCTCGCCAAAGGTCTGGTTTTACTAGAAGCCAGTGATCTTGAGAATGTCAATCTTAAGGATCAGGAAGTAGAAGTACAGAGTCAGGAAGGAATCTTTCTTGGGACTGCCTACCTTTCTCAGCAAAACAAGGGCTTGGGCTGGTTTGTTAGTAAGGACAAGGTGGCCTTCAATCAAGCTTTCTTTGAAACGCTGTTTAGACAAGCTAAAGAAAAGAGAAGTGCCTATTATCAAGATGATTTGACAACTGCCTTTCGTCTCTTCAACCAAGAGGGGGATGGCTTTGGGGGTCTGACAGTGGACCTTTATGGCGACTATGCTGTCTTTTCTTGGTATAACTCTTATGTTTATCAGATTTGTCAGACCATCTCAGAAGCTTTTAGACAGATTTTTCCTGAGGTGTTAGGAGCCTATGAGAAGATTCGCTTTAAAGGATTGGACTATGAATCTGCCCATGTTTATGGTCAAGAAGCACCTGACTTTTTCACTGTTCTGGAAAATGGTGTCTTGTATCAAGTTTTTATGAATGATGGCTTGATGACAGGGATTTTCCTAGACCAGCACGAGGTTCGAGGGAGTCTGGTTGACGGATTGGCTATGGGCAAATCCTTGCTCAATATGTTTTCCTACACAGCAGCCTTTTCAGTATCTGCGGCCATGGGAGGAGCAAGCCAGACTACTTCGGTTGACCTAGCCAAACGTTCACGAGAATTGTCTCAAGCGCATTTTCAGGCAAATGGAATCAGTACAGACGACCACCGTTTTGTGGTCATGGATGTCTTTGAATATTTCAAGTATGCCAAGCGAAAAGGCTTGACCTACGATGTGATTGTCCTAGATCCGCCTAGCTTTGCTCGGAACAAAAAACAAACTTTCTCTGTGGCCAAGGATTATCACAAGTTGATTTCCCAGAGTCTTGAGATTTTAAATCCTGGAGGGATTATCATTGCCAGTACCAATGCCGCCAATGTTTCCCGCCAAAAATTTACAGAACAAATTGATAAAGGCTTTGCAGGAAGAAGTTACCAGATTTTAAATAAATACGGTCTTCCAGCAGATTTTGCCTATAATAAAAAAGATGAAAGTAGTAATTACCTCAAGGTGATTAGTATGAAGGTTAGTAAATGAAATTAATCGTTTCAGTAATGCCAAGAAGTTTAGAGGAGGCTCAGGCTCTGGATGCCACAAGGTACCTGGATGCCGACATCATTGAATGGCGTGCCGACTATCTGCCTAAAGAAGCGATTTTGCAGGTGGCTCCAGCTATTTTTGAAAAATTCGCAGGCCGTGAGCTGGTTTTCACGCTGCGAACTTGCGCTGAGGGGGGAGAAATCGACCTTTCTCCAGAAGAGTATATCCATCTAATCAAGGAAGTTGCGCAACTCTATCAACCAGACTATATTGATTTTGAGTACTATAGCTATAAGGATGTTTTTGAGGAAATGCTGGACTTCCCAAATCTTGTTTTGAGTTACCATAATTTCCAAGAAACACCTGAAAACATGATGGAGATCTTGTCAGAGTTGACGAGCCTAAATCCAAAACTTGTTAAGGTTGCGGTTATGGCTCACACGGAGCAGGATGTGCTAGACCTGATGAACTATACACGAGGCTTTAAAACCCTCAATCCTGAGCAGGAATATGTAACTATTTCTATGGGTAAGGTGGGCAAGGTCTCTCGTATTACTGCGGATGTGACTGGTTCTAGCTGGTCTTTTGCCAGTCTGGATGAGGCTAGTGCCCCTGGTCAGATTTCTCTAGCCAACATGAAAAAAATCAGGGAGATTTTGGATGAAGCTTGATGGCTATACACGTTTAGTTGCAGTTGTTGCCAATCCTATTAAACATTCTATTTCCCCTTTTATTCACAATAGTGCCTTTGAGGCGACAGCTACCAATGGTGCTTACGTGGCTTGGGAGATTGAAGCGAGTGACTTGGTAGAAACAGTGGCTAATATTCGTCGCTACCAGATGTTTGGCATCAACCTGTCCATGCCCTATAAGGAGCAAGTGATTCCTTATTTGGATGGGCTGAGCGATGAAGCACGCTTGATTGGTGCGGTTAATACGGTTGTCAATGAGAATGGCAATTTAATTGGATATAATACAGATGGCAAGGGATTTTTTAAGAGCTTGCCTTCTTTTACAATTTCAGGTAAAAGGATGACCCTGCTGGGTGCAGGTGGTGCGGCTAAGTCCATTTTGGCACAAGCTATTTTGGATGGTATCAGTCAGATTTCTGTCTTTGTTCGTTCAGTTTCTATGGAAAAAACAAGACCTTATCTAGACAAGTTACAGGAGCAGACAGGCTTTAAGGTGGACCTGTATGCTTTAGAAGATGTTCCTGAACTGCAAGCAAGGATTGCCGAGTCGGATTTACTGGTCAATGCCACCAGTGTGGGCATGGATGGTCAATCATCTCCAGTTCCTGAATACATTGTCCTACCAGAAACTCTTTTAGTAGCAGATATCATTTACCAACCCTTTGAAACACCATTTTTGAAATGGGCCAGAAGTCAGGGTAATTCAGCCGTCAATGGTCTGGGAATGTTGCTCTATCAAGCTGCAGAAGCTTTTCAACTGTGGACAGGCAAGGAAATGCCAACAGAAGAGATTTGGCAGTCCTTAACAGAAAAATACCAATAAAGAAAGGGAGATTCTCCTATGAAAATCAGAATCGATATTCCTCATCATCCTTATGATATTCAGATTGAAAAAGGCTGTCTGGCTCAGGCTGGTCAATGGTTGCGAGAACTCTGGCAACCTCAAAAAGTGGTCATTGTAACAGACAACCATGTAGCTTCTCTTTATGCAGAGAAGGTCAAGCTCAGCCTAGAAGATGCTGGTTTTCAGGTAGCTGTTTTTGACTTTTTAGAAGGGGAAGAAAGAAAGAATTTAACCACTGTTCAGAAAGTCTATGAATTTCTAGTTAAGCAGGACCTGACTCGTAGCGATGGAATCGTGGCTCTTGGTGGTGGTGTCGTTGGGGATTTGGCTGGTTTTGTGGCCTCTACCTATATGCGGGGCATTCACTTTGTTCAGATTCCGACCAGCTTGACAGCTCAGGTGGATTCTTCTATCGGCGGAAAGACAGGTGTCAACACTCCATTTGCTAAGAATATGGTGGGTACCTTTGCCCAACCAGATGGGGTTCTGATTGATCCACTTGTCCTTGAAACGCTTGGAAAAAGAGAGTTGATTGAAGGGATGGGGGAGGTCATCAAGTATGGCTTGATTGAGGATCCAGAACTTTGGGCTCTTTTGACGGAGCTGGATGGTTCTGTAGAGAGCATTATGGAACATGCGGAGACTTTGATTGAACATTCTTGTCAGGTCAAGCGCAAGATGGTGGTTGAGGATGAGCTGGACAATGGTGTACGCCTTTACCTCAATTTTGGTCACACTATTGGTCATGCTATTGAAGCGACTGCTGGTTATGGAAAGGTCATGCATGGAGAGGCTGTGGCCATGGGAATGGTTCAGATTTCCAAGGTTGCTGAGGAAAAAGGTTTCATGCCAGAAGGAATAACCCAGTCCATCACAGAGATGTGTCAGAAATTTGGACTACCTGTTGACTATGAAAACTGGAATGTTGACAAGCTTTATCAAGCTTTGACTCATGACAAAAAAGCGCGTGGCAATACCTTGAAATTGGTCTTGGTGCCAGAGCTTGGCTCAGCGACCATTCACCCAGTTTCTCTGGAAGAGATGAAAGACTACTTGGTAAAATAAGGAGAGTGTATGAGATATTTAACTGCAGGAGAATCACACGGTCCCCGTCTGACGGCTATCATTGAAGGAATTCCAGCTGGACTACCTTTGACAGCAGAGGATATCAATGAGGACCTTAAACGCCGTCAGGGTGGTTACGGTCGTGGTGGCCGTATGAAGATTGAGAGCGACCAAGTTGTCTTTACTTCAGGCGTTCGTCATGGGAAGACGACAGGGGCTCCCATTACCATGGATGTCATCAATAAGGACCACCAAAAATGGCTGGATATTATGTCTGCGGAAGACATTGAAGAGCGACTTAAAAGCAAACGAAAAATCACCCATCCTCGCCCAGGACATGCCGATTTGGTTGGGGGCATCAAGTACCGCTTTGATGATTTGCGTAATTCCTTGGAGCGCTCATCAGCTCGTGAAACCACCATGCGGGTGGCAGTTGGCGCAGTAGCCAAACGCCTCTTGGCTGAGCTGAATATGGAGATTGCCAACCATGTCGTAGTCTTTGGTGGCAAGGAAATCGATGTACCTGAAAATCTG
>CABTZI010000070.1:0-6711 GCA_902489265.1 uncultured Streptococcus sp. | reverse complement strand
GAGGGCGTTGCGACAACCTTCTCCATCAGAAGGGCACCACCACCACCTTTGATTCCGTTAAACTGACTATCCACTTCATCCGCCCCGTCGACTGTCACATCGACAAAGTCTACTTGGTCAATAGACTTGAGTGGGATATTAAGCCCTTCAGCCTGTTTACTAGTCACACTAGAAGTCGTTACAGCTGTAATCTGCAATCCTTCTTCCTTGATACGACGACCGATTTCTTCTACGAAATAATAGGCAGTAGACCCCGTTCCAAGTCCGACTACCATGCCATCCTTGACAAACTCAGCAGCCTTGATACCTGCCATTTTCTTCAGATTTTCCACTCAAACACCTCCATTAAAGAGCTACCTCTATTATACCATGTATCCGTTTTTATTTCATGGATACACTAGAAAAACCCGAACATTTTTATGTCCACCTTGTTTTGGTAGTTAGAATCTTAGTTATGAGAACTTGTAGATAAAAACAGGTCCTAGCCAAAAGCACCAACAGTTGATTTTTTATCATAAAGATGGTTAAATAATTAAGTACAGAAAAGGAGAAATAAGATGAACCCATTAGATTTGTTTAATCAAGTAAAAGAGTTAATCGAAACAAAAGATTTCGAAGCTGCTAAGACATTCGTTGCAGAAAATCAAGAACAACTTGGAGAATACTTCTCTCAAGCTCAGCAGTTGATTTCTGGTTCAGAAGGTCTAGATGGCCTAGTTAGCAAGATTAAAGGATTTTTCTAAAAATATAAGAGGCTGGCAAAACTCAATTTCAGTAGAAAATGAAGTAAATATTCCTACAACAAAACGCATAATATCAAGGCTTGTAAATCTGATACTATGCGTTTTTATAATTAACTATGTTCGGTGATAAACTTGTAGGCTTCTTGACCAGCGATAGCTCCATCTCCAACTGCTGTTGTTACTTGGCGAAGGTCTTTCTGGCGAACATCTCCAACTGCAAAGATACCATCAACTGCAGTTTTCATGTGATTATCTGTCACAATCCATCCAGCCTGATCTTGGATATTCAATTCTTTAACAAAATCGCTAAGAGGGTCCAATCCAACATAGATAAAGACACCACCGAAGGCTTGTTCTGTCACTTGACCTGTTTTCACATTTTCAAATACGACAGATTCTACTCTGTTTTCACCCTTGATTTCCTTCACTACAGAATCCCAGATAAAGCTGATTTTCTCATTCGCAAAGGCACGATCTTGTAAAACCTTTTGAGCACGAAGTTGGTCACGACGGTGAACAATGGTAACAGTCTTAGCAAAACGAGTCAAGAAGAGGGCTTCTTCAACAGCCGAATCTCCACCACCAACTACCAGCAAATCTTGGTCACGGAAGAAAGCACCATCACACACGGCACAGTAAGAAACACCTCGACTGTTCAGTTCTTCTTCTCCAGGCACTCCCAAAGGACGGTGTTTAGAACCAGTTGCTACGATAACTGTACGCGTTTCATATGTTTGGTCATCAGTAATTACTTTCTTAAAATAGCCATGGTCTTGGACATTTTCAACATAACCATAAATGTGCTCAACACCAAGATTTTCAAGTGGTTCAAACATCTTTTCAGCCAATTCTGGCCCACTAATATTAGCGTATCCTGGGTAATTTTCAATATCAGAGGTATTATTCATCTGACCACCTGGCAGACCACCTTCAATCAAGGCTACTTTCAAATTGCTTCGAGCAGCATACAAGGCTGCAGTCATACCTGCAGGTCCAGCACCGATAATAACAGTATCGTACATATAGATTCCTTCTTTCTTGTTGTAACTATCTTTATTCTAACTCTTTCTTGTCAATCAAGCAAGGATTATGCCTTGAAAACAAGAATTAAACTCATAACCGCAAAGGATAATACTGGAACAACCAAGACTCCAATCATAATCATATCATAGAGATGGGCTTGGCGAGCCTTGGCTGTCTTATCAACTCCCGACATGGCTCTTAGTCCAATCCAAATCCCTAAAAAAATCAGGACGAGGATGGTGGTCAAGATTAAACTCTCGAAATATAAAGAAAATAGTTGCAGTAGCATGATTTCTCTCATTTCTATCTTTTGTAAAGAGTAAACTCAGCTAGTCCAGCTAACTGAGTTTTCCTTTATCTATTATATCAAATATAAGTCCGTTTGTAACTAGCGAAGAATTCTTTTGTCCGCTCTTCTTTAGGATGGTGGATAATCTCATCCGGAGTTCCAGACTCAATGATTTTCCCCTTATCTAAGAAGAGAATCTTATCAGCCACTTGGGCTACAAAGGACATGTCATGACTAACCAAAATCATGGTTTGACCTGACTTAGCAGCATCTGCAATAGACTTTTCTACTTCACCGACCAATTCTGGGTCAAGGGCTGAAGTTGGTTCGTCTAAGAGCAAGACATCTGGTTTCATAGCGAGAGCACGCGCCAAGGCAACCCGTTGCTTCTGTCCACCTGATAAATGACGAGGGTAATGATTCTCACGATCAGAAAGTCCAACCTTAGCCAACTCTTCCTTGGCAATCTTGGTTGCTTCTTGGTCAGATAATTTCTTGACAACAACCAATCCTTCTTTCACATTATCAAGTGCTGTTCGGCGTTCAAACAAATTAAACTGTTGGAAAACCATAGACAGCTTACGGCGTAGGGAAAGGATTTCTTCTTGAGTTATTTTAGAAAAATCAACTAAGAAATCATCAATCTGAATAGAGCCACTGTCAGGTGTTTCAAGATAATTGAGACTACGAAGAAAAGTTGATTTTCCAGCTCCTGAAGAACCAATCAAGGCTACAACTTCTCCTTTTTGAATATCCAAGTCCAGCTGATCTAAGACAGTCTGTCCTGAAAAGGATTTGCTTAAATTCGAAATCTTAATCATTAACGAAGGTCTCCTTTCACATCTGTTTGCACTGTATCAGGTGCAGAAATAGCCATTTTTCTCTCGATGAAGCGACCGAGGCTTTCAATTCCGATATTGACTACCCAATAAACAAGGGCTACAGAGATGAATCGCTCAAAGTAACGATAATCGGCACCACCCAAAATCTGAGCTTGGGCAAAGACTTCCACAACACCCGCACTAAAGGCTAGGGAAGTTCCCTTGGTCAAACCGATTAGGGAATTGATTAAAGTTGGAGTTGCCACAACTGCTGCATTTGGAATAATTACGCGACGATAAACTTGCGCTCGGGTCATACCCAGACTGCGTGCTGCCTCAATCTCACCAGGATTGACTGAGAGAATCGCTGCACGAATGGTTTCACTGGCATAAGCCGCCTCATTAAAAGCAAAGGCAACAATCGCAAAAGCTGCAGCTGGAATAGCATTGATATTAAGACCAGTTCCCCATTGCTGATTGAGAGCTTTCAAAGCCAAAGGAATTCCGTAGTAGGTCAACATGAGTTGGACCAAAATCGGTGTCCCTTTTAAGAAACTAACAAAGAAGGCCTGCAAGGGATATAAAATTTTGACACGATTGATTTTCACAATGGCAAAAAGAAGTGCCAAAACCAAGCCAAAAAGAGCACCACCAATTGTCAACATAATCGTTGTTGGAAGTTGTTGGACAATTCTCGGAATTCCATCAAAGACCGAACGCAAGCTAAAAAGCTTACCATCCGGAATCAATTGCATCAAGTTTTGATACCAATCTGATGCTAAAATCGTTGTAACATTCATAAAAACATCCTCTCCTGATAATGATTCATTCTACCATACTTCTGCCGTCAATGAAATTATTTGCTACGGTCAGGTACAGACTTTGTCTACCTACTAGTTTATCATACTTTGAAACAGGGAGGTTATATATTTTATCTATCAAAGAGATAAGTAAAAACTATTTCAATCCCAATTCTTCATAAGGTTTTCGATAACCGATTTGCTTAACAGTTCCATTTTCTACTAAAATTGGCCGTTTTAACAACATACCGTCACTTGCTAGCAACTCAGCTGCTTCTTGGTTTGACAGGCTTCCTACCTTATCTTTCAGCCCTAATTCACGGTATTTGATCCCACTGGTGTTGAAAAATTGCTTCAACTCGAAACCTGAGGTTTCTAGCCAGTTCAAAATCACTTCTTGACTAGGTGTTTCTTCGACGATATGGACGGCTTTATAGTCCACACCGAGTTGGTTTAATTCTTGTTTTGCTTTTTTACAAGTTGAACATTTTGGGTATTCGATAAATTCTAACATGTATTTCACTTTCTATTTTATATCTTTAAAATCTGCGTCTTCATGCTCCAAGAGCCAAGCTTTCTTTTCCACTCCTGCAGCATAACCTGTCAGACGCTTGCCAGCTCCCAGCACCCGATGACAAGGTACTAGGATAGACCAAGGATTGCGTCCTACCGCTCCACCAATTGCTTGAGCAGAATCCACTTGCAAGTCTTGTGCTATTTGTCCATAGGTCACTGTCTGACCATAAGGAATTCCCTGTAGATAGGACCAAACTCGCTTTTCAAAATCCGTTCCGATTGGAGCCAAGGGCAAGTCGGATAAATCCTGAGGCTTGCCTTTAAAGTAAGCATCTAAGCAAGCAATAACTGGGTCTAAAATGGGATGACTAACAACTGCTTCTATAGTCTCATCTCCCAGTCCCCTCTCAAAATGCTTCTGCTCATGCACCCAAATGCCATACAGATATTGCTCGTCGGCAACCAGTGATAGAATACCAATTGGCGAAGAGTAGAGAATTTTTGCATACTTCTTTTGCATTATTTCTTCAATTTTTGATAGGCCAAGCGTTCGCCATCAACTGGGACCTTACCAACCTGTTTAAAACCGAGTTTTTCAAAAATATGTTGCATAGCCTTGTTTGCAACATGTGTATCTGAGCGAAAATCTAGATAGTCAAAACCTTCAATCAAGCCCTCTAAGAAGGTTTGAGCAATTCCTTGTCCCTGGACATCTACAGCCACAGCAATACGGTGAAAGACTAGGTACTCTGACTCTCCAGCTTGCCATTTTCCTTCATAAATGGATTCATAGGCCTCCTCTGGACTCTTGGTCACAGCTGCATAAGCTAGTAGTTCTCCATCTTCCAATGCTACATAGGCTTGACCTGAGATAATATCCTCAATAATAATATCAGCATTTGGATAACCATTTTGCCACTGGTCACTACCAGCATCCGCTAAACATTTTTTAGCATCTTCCATCACCTGCATGATGGCATCTACTTCATTTGGAAAAGCTAAACGAATCTCCATCTTTTCTCCTCATTTCTGACTAGTTTCTCCCATCATAGCATAATTTAAGTCTTTCTACAAGCAGTTAAAACTTGACTTTCTGTTTTTGTTATTTTATAATCTAGTTATTAAAACTAGATAAAAAGGAGTTGGAAATGAAAACTACCTTTTCCTACCCAAAATGGGCAGAAATTCCAAACATTGACCTCTATCTAGACCAGGTTTTACTCTATGTCAATCAGGTCTGCGCCCCTATCTCTCCTGATAAAGACAAGGGCCTGACAGCATCTATGGTTAATAATTATGTGAAACATGGTTACCTGACAAAGCCTGACAAGAAAAAATACCAACGCCAACAGATTGCCCGTCTGATTGCTATCACAACCCTAAAGTCTGTCTTTTCAATCCAAGAAATCGCTCAGACACTGAATACTCTCCAAACTCAAGCAAGTTCAGACCAACTCTACGATGCTTTTGTGGACTACATGAACCAAGGAATTGACCCAGCTAACCCCATTATCCAAACCAGCTGCAAAACCGTTAAACTCTATCATCAAACTCTAGCCTTAATCGATCATACTCAAGAGGAGGTAATCAAATGAACACTAGTCTTAAACTCAGCAAACAACTCAGTTTTGGAGAGGAGATTGCTAATAGCGTGACCCATGCCGTAGGTTCAATCATCATGCTCATCTTACTGCCTATTTCATCCACCTATAGTTATGAGGCACACGGATTTTTATCATCTATCGGCGTTTCCATTTTCGTTATTAGTCTCTTTCTCATGTTCCTCTCATCCACCATTTATCACTCTATGGCCTATGGTTCAACCCACAAATATGTCTTGAGAATTATTGACCATTCTATGATTTATGTTGCCATTGCTGGCTCTTATACACCTGTCGTACTGACTTTGATGAATAACTGGTTTGGCTATCTAATTATTGTCATTCAATGGGGAACGACCATCTTTGGTATTCTCTATAAAATCTTTGCTAAAAAGGTCAATGAGAAATTCAGCCTTGCTCTTTACCTGATTATGGGCTGGTTGGTTCTGGCTATCATTCCTGCCATTATCAGTCAAACAACGCCAATTTTCTGGAGTCTCATGGTAACTGGCGGACTCTGTTATACAGTTGGGGCTGGATTTTACGCCAAGAAAAAACCTTATTTCCACATGATTTGGCATCTCTTTATCCTAGCAGCATCTGCCCTCCAGTACATTGCCATTGTTTATTTCATGTAAAAATAGGTTAGGAGAAAAAATCCTAACCTATTTTTTATTCTCTATGATGTTTTATACCCAATCAAAAAAAGTACTCTAGTCCATTTTATAGTACCTACTAGCGTGCCGTCAATTATGGGATACTGCTTCCCTGATAGTATGTAAATCAGAATAGTTATACTCTTCGAAAATCTCTTCAAACCACGTCAGCGTCGCCTTACCGTATATATGTGACTGACTTTGTCAGTCTTATCTACAACCTCAAAGCGGTGCTTTGAGTAACCTGCGGCTAGCTTCCTAG
>CABTZI010000069.1:0-6779 GCA_902489265.1 uncultured Streptococcus sp. | reverse complement strand
TTTTATTAACCTAGATTGAATAACTGAACATATGTTAATATTTTTACATTCAAATAAAGAGTGGTCTATACCACTAAAAACAAGAAAACGACCAGGCTTAAGTCCCTATAAGTTGGGAATCAGCACTGTTCGTTTTTGTATATATAGTCAAATTCAATTCTTAAATATATAGCTCAACAAATTTCTCAATGCAAAGCTTTTCATTGTTTTTTATCATCTCTTAGATTCAAATTCTTTATAAGGTTCCTGAAGATAAGCATCAAAAACTTCTTCATCTGAAATCGTGTCAGAAATGAAGCTTCCGTTGCTGGTTCGTTCTGACAAATTCAAATCTTGTAATCGACTTTCATAGATCGTTCCTTTATTAGATTGGATAAGCAAAGTTTGATCGTTCCCGTCCACTTCCGTACTGAAGAGATCACCAACAAATCCTTGCTCTGCAACTGCTCCTGCCAAGAAGACACGGTGCGGTTTGTTTTTTAGCTCACGCAAGACTTGTAGTCCTCGTTTAGCACGGCTGGTTGCCGGAATTTCGTCAATAGAAACACGTTTCAAGCTTCCACGTTGGGTCAAGAGGTAGAAAGATGAGGTATTGCAAATAAAGGCAGATTGGAGGACGTCATCTTCTTTCAGATTCATAGCCTTGACACCTGCTGCCTTGGCACCAACAACAGGAACCTCCTCGATATTGAAACGCAGAGCATAACCGTTTCGACTAATCAAGAGAACATCATCCAGTTTAATCTGAGCTACTGCTACAATCTGGTCTGTCTCGTCTTTGAGTTTAGCATACTTGACTGATTTAGATTTATAGGTCCGCCATGGAGTGAATTCTTTACGTTCTACGCGTTTGATTTGACCAAGACGAGTTGCAGCAAAGTAAGTTGTCGCATCATCAAACTGATCTACTACTTCAACATAAAGGATTTCTTCGTTAGTTTCAAAGTTAGTAATGGTTTGGCTCAGATGCTCTCCGATATCCTTCCAGCGAATATCTGCCAACTCATGGATTGGTCGATAGATGACATTTCCAAGACTTGTGAACATCAAAAGATGCTGTGTTGTCTTGACAGCTTGTACAAAGATCAAACGGTCATCATCACGTTTGCCAATTTCTTCCAGCGTTGAAGCTGCAAAAGAACGTGGACTGGTACGCTTGATATAACCTGCCTTGGTCACGCTGACATAGGTATCTTCCTCAGCAATCAGACTAGCTGTATCAATCTCAATTGCTTTCGCAGTGTCTTCTAAAGCACTCAAACGTGGAGTCGCAAATTTCTTCTTGACCTCACGAAGCTCTTTCTTCATGAGATTGTACATGGTCCGTTCATCACCGATAATCGCCGCAAGCATGGCAATCTTTTCACGAAGTTCTGCTTCTTCTTCCTGCAAGACAACTACGTCTGTATTGGTCAAACGGTACAGTTGCAAGGTAACGATGGCCTCAGCCTGCTCTTCTGTAAAATCATAGCTGACCTTAAGGTTTTCCTTGGCGTCCGCCTTATTCTCAGAAGCACGGATAAGAGCAATGACTTCGTCCAAAATCGAAATCACGCGAATCAAACCTTCGACGATATGGAGACGTTTCTCAGCCTTTTCCTTGTCAAAGCGTGAACGCGCCAAAATCACTTCGCGACGGTGGGCGATGTAGCTAGACAAGATTGGGACAATACCGACCTGACGAGGTGTGAAATTGTCAATCGCCACCATGTTAAAGTTGTAGTTGATTTGTAGGTCGGTGTATTTGAAGAGATAATTGAGAACAAGCTCCGTATTGGCATCTTTTTTGAGCTCAATAGCAATTCGAAGACCATCACGGTCCGACTCATCACGAACTTCAGCAATACCAGCCACCTTGTTATTGACACGAACATCATCGATTTTCTTGACTAGATTGGCCTTGTTGATTTCATAACGAATCTCAGTAATAACGATTTGTTCCTTACCACCTTTTAGCTTTTCAATCTCAGTCTTAGAACGGACAACCACGCGCCCTTTCCCAGTTTCATAGGCCTTCTTGATTTCATCACGCCCCTGGATAATCCCTCCAGTCGGGAAGTCTGGTCCAGGCAAGAATTCCATGAGTTTATCAACCTTTGCAGTTGGGTGGTCAATCATATAAACCGCCGCATCGATGACCTCAGCTAAATTATGGGGAGGAATATCTGTCGCGTATCCAGCTGAAATACCAGTAGAACCATTGACTAAAAGGTTTGGAAAAGCTGCTGGCAAGACTGTCGGCTCTTTCTCCGTATCGTCAAAGTTCCATGCAAAAGGAACAGTCTTTTTCTCGATATCCTGAAGAAGATAGCCAGCAATCTCAGACAAACGCGCCTCGGTATAACGCATAGCTGCAGGCGGATCTCCATCCATAGAACCGTTATTACCGTGCATTTCAACTAGAATCTCACGGTTCTTCCAGTCCTGAGACATACGGACCATGGCATCATAGATAGAAGAATCCCCGTGTGGGTGAAAATTACCCATGATGTTCCCGACAGACTTGGCCGACTTACGGTAACTCTTGTCAAAGGTATTGCCATCCTTATTCATCGAATAAAGAATGCGGCGCTGAACCGGCTTCAAGCCATCACGAATGTCTGGCAAAGCCCGGTCTTGAATAATGTACTTGGAGTAGCGACCAAAGCGCTCTCCCATGATGTCCTCCAGGGACATGTTTTGAATGTTACTCATATAGGATACAGAGCCCGTAAAGCATAAAGTGAAAATAGAAAATTCTTGAAGTAAGCAAGCTCACCAGAGAATTTATCTTTTTCACGCGTCATTTAGGGCGTGTTCAACTCCTTTCAAAGAATGTAGAGTAGTTTTTTTATAGAGAAGGTGTTCAGTTACTATAAATAACCAAACTATCCTTTCTGTAGTTTAATCTTTTAAATTAGTCAGCGATTTAGAAGTCTCTCTTCAGCGTACTCAATCATCTTCTCAGCCACTTCTTTATCGTAGCCAAATCCCATCTTTTGAGCAAGGTACTGAGCCTCTTGGTGGAAAAGTTCCATCGTAGCAAACAAAGACTGAGTAATTTTATCTAAACTTGAAAAATCAAGAAACTTTGAGAACTCCTTCTCTTTCTCAGCAGGTAAATAGTTAAAGAGATTCTTGTAATTCTTTCCGACGTCTACTGTTTCCTTATCACTTGCTACCTGCCAAGCTAAGACTTTTAACAACTCTTGCTGACAAATACCATAGAGATGATCCGTCGCATATATAACTTTCTTGCGACAGATTCCTTTGACTACGTAAGCTGACACCCACCAAAATTCATTGCAGGCTTTTTCAAAATCTGTTTCAGTAGCTGGGGTTATCCAGTAACGCTCTGGATTTGGGAAATAGAGTTCAAATAAATTTTCTGTATCTTCTAAAACAGTAAATCCAGCTTCACTATCCACCCACTCTTGAATATGTTCTTTAGGGCAAAGAGTCAAATCGATACGATTTCCATCTTCAAAAAGCATGAGATAAAGACAACGATTACCAAGACTGACTTCTTGCTCAATAATGCGTTTCCCAAACTGATTCAACCAAGAAAGGTCACTCGTCAGATTATCCAAATCATCCACAATATAGACCACATCGTAGTCTTGAAATTCATCTTTTGGGACATTTGGGCAAGTCCGTGAACCAGACATAGCGACAGCTTTGACTTGTAAAGTTTTGGCTGTTTGTAAAATTAATCTTAGCATTTGCGCTTCACTTCTATGTTGTCTGCACATATCTTTTATAGAATTATTTTTCATTGCCGTCTTGCTCCTCTTGTTTTTGGATGCCTCGTATTCTTTTCATCTCAAGTTCTCCTACTATCAATTGGACAGTTGAACAAATCCCCAAAACGATTAAAATAAAATAAAACAAATTCATATCGTTTCTATGATATATTTGAAAGCTTCTCCATAATACAAAAGTATTTACTAATGAAAGAAGGAAAAGTAAAATAGCATTGAATAGGAGTGTTATAGCAAACTTACTCTTAAAATACCTATAATGTTTTCCAATCCGATAGAGGGTATATAGTGAGAAAACAATCATCAAAGGTGTGAAGGCAAGTGCATATAATAAGATAAACCCTATTCCTGAGTATGGTTTACTTTCCATTGGTAGATCTAATAAACAGATACCAATAGTGAGGATGTTCAATATAAACAAGGATACTGTGCGAGCACACTCTTTTCTACCTTTATTGGTCATTAAATCATATATAATTCCAAAAATGGCCAAGAGAACAAGGAAAAAAGGCATCATTAATAACGTAATCAATCCAGCACCTCCAATAGTTTTAGCGATTGTTTACCTACAAAAGATGATCGTCACCTTTACTTGAACTTCATAAATCCCTTGTCTACCCTTCGTAATAATATGAAGCATCCACACCTTTAAAGAAACGGGCCTGAGTGAGGTCATCAGTTTGATTATTCAAGAGGAGATACTTGAGTTCTCCAGTCGACACTGCACTACGCTTCATGGCATTCAGGTATTCATCCTTATCAATGGCGTTCCAATCTACCACTTTACCCAGCTTCTGACGCAGCATACAATCTAGTCAAATCCGCATGGCGCGTCCATTCCCCTCTCGAAAAGGATGAGCAATGTTCATATCCGCGTATTTATCGACAATCTGGTCAAAATTCTCTGAGGGAGCTTGTTAATGTAGCGCAGCGATTGCTCCAAAAACATGCGGGGCGCAAACTGAAAATCGTCCTTGCCGATATTGACGTCGCGAATGTGTACAGCGAAATCGTAGATGTCGCCAAAAAGCTGGGCGTGGATAGCCGACAAGCCAACAAAGGTGCCGACCTCAAAGGCAAACAACTGCCCACTCCCAAAGAGTTGCTTGACTCTGACCTTAGTCAGGCGCTCCTCCTTGCGTGCCAGTTTCGCGCTACTGGTTATCCCCATTTATTATCTAAAACCACGGCTACCTTCTTTCTTGTTGATAAATTTGCGCCAATCCCTCCAAGCTGACCTTTTTCTGCCAGCCGTTTTTTTGAAAATAAACCGCTAGCAAGTTTTTAGTCAGGTGATTTTTAATCAGTTAGTTTATTGACATGCATATAATTATGTATTACATCATCTATTACTTTAGTTCATTAGAAATATGATCGTATAAAAACTCAGCCATGTACTTTCGCCTTTGAGCAAAGTCATCTTCATTAAATTGAATAACACCATCCTTTTTAAAAGTATCTAAAAATAGCTTAACATTGCTATACCGACTATTTTTATAGATAACCTCTTTCTCCTTAACTGATTTATCATCGGCGAGATTATTTAGATGTTCTTCCAACAAGATCATATTCCCAATGTTATTTACTTTATCTGGATTATCTTTTGATTCAGGAATAATATGTTCTATTGAATATCCCAGTAAACTTTCATTTCCCCCTACGATTTCTTCAAATCTCCGCAATGAATATTTTGTTATAAGGTTTGATTTCTTATCCTTTTTAGATCTCGTTTCTTTTTGATAAGACAACTTACCAAAATTATCCACAAATTTCTCCCTTGATGGCAATAAAGCAAATAATTCCTTTTTAAAATCTTCCAGAATTTTTGGTAACTCTTCATTACTGGCTTTATAGATTTTTCTTGCAGTATTGGCATACCGTGTTTCTAATTTATTATTTGGACTTGAAGTAATTGCATTATACAAATAGTGAAAGTTTTCTAAACTTTTTATAAAACCAATTAAAATCTTCTTCTTTATTTTGGGCTTCTTAGGATCAATCACATTATATCTTTCACATAGTACAAGAATAAGTAACTGGGATTGTTGTATAGAGAAGTAGTCGGTCAAACAAGTAATTGAATAATTGAATCTTTTAATATCTTTATCAGACCAGTTATGTTTTTTAAACAAATCTTCGTCTTTATTAAAAACTTTTACATATAATTCAGAAGATTTTTCAAGTTGTTGTAAAAACTCTAGGTAGTCATTTTTATTAATTTTTTTCTTGAAATTTTTATATAATTCTGATTCTGTACTATTTGAATTTCTTGAAATCCAGTAATATCTATAAAATTTCTCTTTTGAAATTGGTCCTTTAAATTTAGATAAATTATCTGTTATATTTTTCCAAGTTTCTCTAGCATCATCTTTGGGAACGATCTTATCCTCTACAGAAAAAATTTCATTTTTTATCATATCTAAAGAAGACAAACTCTTACCTTTAGAATTTATATTTTCAAAAATAACATTTACACTTTCTTCCTGCTGTGAAGAAATATATATGACTTGACTATTTAATAGTTGATCTCGTAATAGCTTCAATAACTCTTCATGCGAAAGATTATATTTTTCTAATATATCCTTTAAATTATTCTCTCTAAGTTTCTCAATAAAAAATTCATAGGCGTATTTTATACAACGTTCCTCATCAGTCAGATCATCTTCATTCTTCTCCCGATTAAGAATATGCTGATAATTCTTATAATAATCTTGGAATTTCCCATTATCATTTACATATAATCTTTTTTGTATCTTATCCGCAAAATAACTTCCTGCTGTATCGTTTTTTAAAATAACAAATTCTTCCCCATCATCATTTTCAGCAATCACATAGTCCCAAACCTTATTAGCCAATGTTTCTCTGATATCTAAAAATGACGCAGACAAAGCCGATAAAAAGATCGTAAAAGTTGTCATTCTTTGTTGACCATCAACGATTTCTATTGGTTTATTAGGTTGTATCATATCACCTATCAAAATGATTGTACCAAAAAAATACTCACTTGTCTTAATATCTCCTTCTTGTTCAGTTAATTGA
>CABTZI010000068.1:0-6863 GCA_902489265.1 uncultured Streptococcus sp. | reverse complement strand
TTTCTTGCTGGGAAGAAAAGTGAAGAAGGACAAAGCAGATTCCTTGTTGGGCAAGGACTTGTTCCATATGCTGAATCTGATGTGGATGGAAATTTTTCATCGGAATCGCACGTTTTTGTTTTGTTTCCTTGGCTTCAAAGTCGATGTAATATCCTTTATAAACGCCAGAATAGTCTGTCGTTGAAGCTTGTCGAAAATAGGCTTCAACAATCTTGGCACGACTCCGTTGTGGATAGTCCACTCGTACGATTTGAATAGGGGTTGGTTTCTTATGTATAACAGCTAAGCCCTGAGACAAATAGTAGTCGTTGGTAGCATTGATCATCTTTTCAAAAGACATTCCTCGATTTGCGAAATTTTTGGGTTGAGAAAGAGATGTTTGTCTTTTTTGTGATGAAATTTTATGAGGATAGTTGACCATAATTCTCCTTATTGGTACAATAACATCACTCTATTATATCATAAATTTGCACAGGAAGGGTTAAAAATGACTACAGCTTTGGTTTTAGGCTATTCTGCTTTTGATTTGGGTTTGTTTTCTGACAAGGATCCTCGTCTTAAATTGATTAAAAAAGCGATACGTAGGGATTTAGAAGCTATGGCAGAAGATGGGGTGACTTGGCTTGTATTTACCGGGACTTTGGGCTTTGAATATTGGGTTTTAGAGGTTGCTCAGGAGATGAAGACAGAGTACGGTTTCCAGTTGGCTACCATTTTTGCTTTTGAAACTCATGGGGAAAATTGGAATGAAGGCAATCAGATGAAACTGAGTCGCTTTAAGCAGGTAGACTTTGTCAAATATGCCTATCCTCGTTATGGACACAAGGGGCAGTTGAGAGATTATCAGCAGTTTTTACTGGAAAATACGAATAGTTCTTATCTTTTTTATGATGAAGAAAATGAAACGAAATTATCTTATTTTTACCAAAAGATGAAAAATCAAGAGGACTACTTTATAAAGAGATTAACATTTGATCAGCTAAATGAACTTGCTGAAAATTTTTCCGAAAATTGAAGCTTTGACCTTGATTTTTGTTTGGCTTTTTTTATATAATAATACTAGCAAGCGAGAATGGAGAGAGACATGGCAAGTATTATTTTTTCAGCGAAAGATATTTTTGAACAAGAGTTTGGGCGTGAAGTCCGTGGGTATAGCAAGGTAGAAGTTGATGAGTTTTTAGACGATGTCATTAAGGATTATGAAACCTATGCTGCCTTGGTCAAGTCACTTCGTCAGGAAATTGCGGATTTGAAGGAAGAATTAGCTCGTAAACCGAAACCTTCACCAGTTCAAGCAGAACCCCTTGAAGCGTCAACAACAAGTTCTATGACGAACTTTGATATTTTAAAACGTTTGAATCGTCTTGAAAAAGAAGTATTTGGTAAACAAATTTTAGATAACTCAGATTTCTAAGTAGTTATTTGAGGTGTGCAATTTTTGGATAATCGCGTGAGGAGAGTTGCTTCTCATGAGGAAAGTCCATGCTAGCACAGGCTGTGATGCCTGTAGTGTTTGTGCTAGGCGAAACCATAAGCCTAGGGACGAGAAATCGTTACGGCAGTTGAAATGGCTAAGTCCTTGGATAGGCCAGAGTAGGCTTGAAAGTGCCACAGTGACGGAGTCTTTCTGGAAACAGAGAGAGTGGAACGCGGTAAACCCCTCAAGCTAGCAACCCAAATTTTGGTCGGGGCATGGAGTACGCGGAAACGAACGTAGTACTCTGACTACTATCAGCTTTATGCTGTTAGTGGTAGACAGATGATTATCGAAGGAAGTGGTCCTAGTCACTTCTGGAACAAAACATGGCTTATAGAAAATTGCATATAGGTTGAGGCTGAGAAAATTTTCTCAACCTCATTTTTTAAAGTGTACAATAGAAAGGTCTTGCAAGACTGTAAAATGAAAAAAGAATTTAATTTAATTGCAACTGTGGCAGCTGGTCTTGAAGCTGTTGTGGGACGAGAAGTGCGAGAGTTGGGCTACGATTGTCAGGTTGAAAATGGACGTGTTCGTTTTCAAGGAGACGTCAGAGCTATTATCGAAACCAACCTCTGGCTTCGAGCAGCAGATCGTATCAAGATCATCGTAGGAACTTTCCCAGCTAAGACTTTTGAAGAGCTGTTTCAGGGAGTTTTCGCCCTAGATTGGGAAAATTATTTACCGCTTGGTGCTCGTTTCCCGATTTCAAAAGCCAAATGTGTTAAATCTAAACTACATAATGAACCCAGTGTTCAGGCTATTTCTAAGAAAGCTGTTGTTAAGAAATTGCAGAAACACTATGCCCGTCCAGAAGGTGTTCCACTGATGGAAACTGGTCCAGAGTTTAAGATTGAGGTTTCTATTCTAAAGGATGTGGCAACTGTCATGATTGATACGACAGGATCTAGCCTCTTTAAACGTGGTTATCGTACCGAAAAGGGTGGCGCTCCTATCAAGGAAAATATGGCAGCAGCCATTTTACAACTATCTAACTGGTATCCAGACAAGCCTTTAATTGATCCGACCTGTGGTTCGGGGACTTTCTGTATCGAGGCTGTCATGATTGCTCGAAAGATGGCACCAGGACTTCGTCGTTCTTTTGCCTTTGAGGAATGGAACTGGGTTAGCGATCGCTTGATTCAAGAAGTGCGTACAGAAGCGGCCCAAAAAGTGGATCGTGAACTTGAGTTGGATATCATGGGTTGTGATATTGATGCTCGCATGGTGGAGATTGCTAAGGCTAATGCTCAGGCAGCTGGTGTTGCAGGAGATATTACCTTTAAGCAGATGCGCGTGCAGGATTTACGTTCGGATAAAATCAATGGTGTGATTATCTCCAATCCGCCTTATGGAGAACGTTTATCAGATGATGCAGGGGTGACCAAGCTTTATGCTGAGATGGGGCAAGTATTTGCACCGCTGAAAACTTGGAGCAAGTTTATCCTAACTAGTGATGAAGCCTTTGAAAGCAAGTATGGTAGCCAAGCGGACAAGAAGCGTAAACTGTATAACGGAACCCTGAAAGTGGATCTGTATCAATATTTTGGGCAGCGTGTCAAACGCCAAGAAGTAAAGTAGGAAGGTAAATTCATGACTAAGAAAAGACGGGATCGTCATAAGGCAGAACATCAAGAACCTCAATTTGATTTTGAAGATGCCAAAGAGCTAACGGTTGGACAAGCCATGCGTAAAAACGAAGAGGTGGAAGCAGGTGTATTGCCTGGAGATTCTATCTTAGACAAGTATGTAAAGCAACATAAAGATGAAATTGAGGCAGATAAGTTTGAAACGCGTCAGTTTAGTAAGGATGATTTAGTTGAAAAAGAAGAGGTAGAGGAGCCTCAGACTCTGGATAATTTGCTTCAAGAGCTTCGTGAGGAAACAGGAGTAACTTCTATAGCCCCAGAAGATGAATTGGGTCAGTTTGATGATTTAGAATTAACACGAGTTTCAGAAGCTCCTCTTGTCGAAGAATTGGAGACTGAAGAAGTACAATTGTTTGAAGGGGAAGAAGTCCCAACATTTTCTCGAGTTACGGATAGTGAAGATGGAGAAAGTAAGAAGAAATGGTTGATTTACGGGATTCTAGCAGCCGTATCGGTTCTTATCCTTGGAACTGCTTATTATGTCTATCGTCAAGTAGTGCGTTCGACCAAGGAAATTCAGACTTCTCAATCAACCACAAATACGCAGGCAGAAGTAGAAGAATTTAATAATTTATACGATGCCTTCTACACTGATAGCAATAAAACAGCTTTGAAAAATAGCCAGTTTGATAAGTTGAGCCAACTCAAGACCTTGCTTGATAAACTGGAAGGTAGTCGCGAACATGCACTTGCTAAATCTAAATATGATAGTCTAGCAACGCAAATCAAGGCCATTCAAGATGTCAATGCACAATTTGAAAAACCAGCTATTGTGGATGGTGTTCTGGATACCAATGCCAAAGCCAAATCAGATGCTAAATTTACAGATATTAAAACCGGGAATACGGAGATTGACAAAGTGCTAGATAAGGCTATCAGCCTTGGTAAGAGCCAAAAGACAAGCACTTCTAGCTCAAGTCAAACCAGCAGTTCTAGTCAAGCAAGTTCAAATTCTTCTACAGAGAGTAGTACAAGTAACACCAGTCCATCTTCAAGCACCTCATCAAACAATTCAGTTTCTACGCGTGATGATAGTCATGGTGGTCTATCAAGTTCTGGAGTTGACCTCCAGAGAGCTTCAAGCCGTGTGCCGTTCAATCAATCGGCTGTTGATGATAGCAATAACTCTGCTTGGGATTTTGCGGATGGTGTCTTAGAACAAATTCTAGCGACTTCACGTTCACGTGGTTATATCACTGGTAACCAATATATCCTTGAACGTGTTAATATCGTTAATGGTAATGGTTATTACAACCTCTACAAGCCAGATGGAACCTACCTCTTTACCCTTAACTGTAAGACAGGATACTTTGTTGGAAATGGTTCTGGACATGCGGATGATTTGGACTACTAAACAGTCGTTACAAAATTCTTTCTTTTCAAAAGTAAAAATGATAAAATAAAACAAATTAAACAAGAGGAGTGTCAAATGACAAAAGCTAACTTTGGTGTCGTAGGTATGGCCGTAATGGGTCGTAACCTTGCCCTTAATATTGAATCTCGTGGTTACACAGTTGCTATTTACAACCGTAGTAAAGAAAAAACGGAAGATGTGATTGCTTGCCATCCTGAAAAGAACTTTGTACCAAGCTATGACGTTGAAAGTTTTGTAAACTCAATCGAAAAACCTCGTCGTATCATGCTTATGGTTCAAGCTGGACCTGGTACAGATGCTACAATTCAAGCCCTTCTTCCACACCTTGACAAGGGTGATATCTTGATCGACGGAGGAAATACTTTCTACAAAGATACAATCCGTCGTAATGAAGAATTGGCAAACTCAGGTATCAACTTTATCGGTACTGGGGTTTCTGGTGGTGAAAAAGGTGCCCTTGAAGGTCCTTCTATCATGCCTGGTGGACAAAAAGAGGCCTACGAATTGGTTGCAGATGTTCTTGAAGAAATCTCAGCTAAAGCACCAGAAGATGGTAAACCATGTGTGACTTACATCGGTCCTGATGGAGCTGGTCACTATGTGAAAATGGTTCACAATGGTATTGAGTATGGTGATATGCAATTGATCGCAGAAAGTTATGACTTGATGCAACACTTGCTAGGCCTTTCTGCTGAAGACATGGCTGAAATCTTTACTGAGTGGAACAAGGGTGAATTGGACAGCTACTTGATCGAAATTACAGCTGATATCTTGAGCCGTAAAGACGATGAAGGTCAAGATGGACCAATCGTAGACTACATCCTTGATGCTGCAGGTAACAAGGGAACTGGTAAATGGACTAGCCAATCATCACTTGACCTTGGTGTGCCATTGTCACTCATCACTGAGTCAGTATTTGCACGATACATTTCAACTTACAAAGAAGAACGTGTGCATGCTAGCAAGGTACTTCCAAAACCAGCTGCTTTCAAATTTGAAGGCGACAAGGCTGAGTTGATTGAAAAGATCCGTCAAGCCCTTTACTTCTCAAAAATCATTTCATACGCACAAGGTTTTGCTCAATTGCGTGTGGCTTCTAAAGAAAATAACTGGAACTTGCCATTTGCAGACATCGCATCTATCTGGCGTGATGGCTGTATCATCCGTTCTCGTTTCTTGCAAAAGATTACAGATGCCTACAATCGTGATGCAGACCTTGCTAACCTTCTTTTGGATGAGTACTTCTTGGATGTTACTGCTAAGTACCAACAAGCAGTGCGTGATATCGTAGCTCTTGCTGTTCAAGCTGGTGTACCAGTGCCAACTTTCTCAGCAGCTATTACTTACTTTGATAGCTACCGTTCAGCTTACCTTCCAGCTAACTTGATCCAAGCGCAACGTGACTACTTTGGTGCTCACACTTACCAACGTAAAGACAAAGAAGGAACATTCCACTACTCTTGGTATGACGAAAAATAAGTAGGTCTGCCATGGGGAAACGGATTTTATTACTTGAGAAAGAACGAAATCTAGCTCATTTTTTAAGTTTGGAACTCCAAAAAGAGCAATACCGAGTTGATCAGGTTGAGGAGGGGCAAAAAGCCCTCTCCACGGCTCTTCAGACAGACTATGACTTGATTTTATTGAATGCTCGTCTGGGGGATATGACAGCCCAGGATTTTGCAGAGAAGCTGAGTCGGACTAAGCCAGCTTCAGTGATAATGGTCTTGGACCATCGCGAAGAATTGCAAGATCAGATTGAGACAATCCAACGCTTTGCCGTTTCTTACATCTATAAGCCAGTTATTATTGAGAATTTGGTGGCTCGTATTTCAGCGATTTTCCGAGGTCGGGACTTTATCGACCAACACTGTAGTCAGATGAAGGTTCCAACGTCTTACCGCAATCTGCGTATGGATGTAGAACATCATACTGTTTATCGTGGCGAAGAGATGATTGCTCTGACGCGTCGTGAGTATGATCTTTTGGCTACTCTTATGGGAAGCAAGAAAGTCCTGACTCGTGAGCAGTTGTTGGAAAGTGTCTGGAAGTATGAAAGTGCGACAGAAACAAATATTGTGGATGTCTATATCCGTTATCTACGTAGCAAGCTTGATGTAAAAGGTCAAAAAAGCTACATTAAAACCGTGCGTGGTGTTGGTTACACCATGCAAGAATAGAATGGCAGTCATGCTCGTGTAACTGCTTTTTGAGCTCCATACTATCTGTAGCAGGAATCCCTGAATAATAGATAGTATGGAGCTTTTTTGAATAGCTACAAATGATGGCTTGTAATGGTCCAAAGGTCTGGTCAGGGAGAATGATTTCTTCTTGACCATAGTTTATACTCAATGAAAATCAA
>CABTZI010000067.1:0-6974 GCA_902489265.1 uncultured Streptococcus sp. | reverse complement strand
CGGAATACTCTCTAAGATAACCTTGTGTTGTCCCTTTAGGCGCATATAAGCCAAGATTGGTGATAAGACATCTCCATGAATGATTCGTTCCATTGTAATTTCCCTTTCAGTTCTACTTCTAGTCCATGGCGACTGTATGAAAAATCCCCACGCAAAACAACTTGCGTGAGGACGAAATTCGCGGTGCCACCTCAATTATAGGATTTCTCCTATCTCTCATGCCTGTCTCAGAAACCTCCTGTAACAGGCTGTGCGATAAAGGGCACTCCCTTGAGAATTATGTTTTTTTCTCTTGTTTCAAATGGCCCCAACCTTACAGCTTTCTCTGCTTGTTTCCAGCAACCACAAGCTCTCTGTGAGAGAAAGGACTGTAATTTTTCCATCTTTTATTTTTTAGCTTCTAAGTAGTCTGCAATCGCAGCTACGTCCTTGTCTCCACGGCCAGAGACATTGATGATGATAATGTCGTCTTTACTTAGTTTCGGTGCACGTTTAACTGCTTCTGCGATAGCGTGTGAGCTTTCAATCGCTGGGATAATCCCTTCAGTCTTGCTGAGGAGGAGGAGAGCCTGAACAGCTTCTTCGTCTGTCGCAGCCACATATTCCACACGACCTGAGTCTTTAAAGTAGGCGTGTTCTGGACCAACCCCTGGATAGTCCAAACCAGCTGAGATAGAGTAAACTGGAGCCAGCTCTCCGTCTTCCTTAAAGACTGCATAGGTCTTCATGCCGTCGACAATTCCGATACTGCCTTTTGTCATAGTAGCTGCGTGCTTGTCTGTATCAAGTCCGTGACCAGCAGCTTCAACCCCAACCAATTTAACTTCTTCATCAGCCACATACTGAGAAAAAGCACCAATAGCATTAGAACCACCACCTACACAGGCAATAACGTAGTCTGGTAAGCGTCCTTCTTTTTCTAAGATTTGACGGCGAGATTCTTCACTGATGACCTTTTGGAACTCGTGGACAATGGTAGGATAAGGGTGAGGCCCTACAGCAGATCCCAGAACATAGAAGGCTTCCAAATCATTCATCCATGCTCCAAAGGCTGCATCAACCGCATCCTTAAGAGTTCGTGTCCCTGTTTCAACTGCATGAACAGTTGCTCCCATCATCTCCATACGGAAAACATTGAGACGTTGGCGTTCCACATCCTCTGCTCCCATGTAGACATCACAGGCCATACCAAACTTGGCTGCAGCCGCTGCTGTCGCAACACCGTGCTGACCAGCTCCTGTTTCTGCGATTACTCGTTTTTTGCCCATGCGTTTGGCCAAAAGAATTTGTCCTAAAACGTTGTTGAGTTTGTGAGAACCAAGGTGGTTAAGGTCTTCACGTTTGAGATAAATCTTAGCTCCACCTAGGTGCTCTGTCAAACTTTCTGCAAAATAGAGCGGTGTTTCGCGACCTGAATAGTCCTTCAAATAATGACGAAATTCTACCAAAAATTCTGGATCATCCTTGTACTTGTCAAATGTCACTTCCAACTCATCTAGCAAAGCCTGAATCGGCTCCGGTACAAAACTACCACCAAATTGTCCAAAATAACCTTTAGTTGTCATAAAATTTTTCCTCTTTCCATATTAATCCGGCCTTTTTGTTTGCTTTTAGTAGTAGGCAAGGAGCTGCAGATAGAACTCAAGTTCATCAAAGCGACTTAACGCCCTAATAAAAGATAAACAAAACGACGGATAGAAAAAAGCCCACACACAGAATCTACTTCCATGTGAGGGCGTTGGTAACGCGGTGCCACCTCAATTATAAAGGGACTATTCCCCTTTACATCTCTGTCTTGTCTAACAACAAGTTGCACTGTAAGGTGTGCGCACCGAATTTTCATTGTTTCAAATTCATTTTTAAAATCAGCCCACTTTCACTACTTCCAACCACCTGTTCACAATCACCACAGGCTCCCTGAAGATCAAAAATAGTTACTTTTCTGATTTGTTGAACTTATTTTAATACTTTGTTTTTTCTTTGTCAAGACTTTTTTACGATTTTTTTGATAAAGTTAGCACTTTTTCAGAAACTGTTTTGAAAGTCTCAATGATATAGTCCACTTCTTCATCACTTAATTTAGTGTGAAGAGGGAGCGTAATTTCATTTTCAAAGAAAGCATAGGCCTTAGGATAGTTGGCCATATCAAAGCCAAGATTCTTATAGGCTGTCAAAAGAGGAAGTGGTTTGTAGTGGACATTACTTGCAATTCCTGCTTTGGCCAATTCTTGGATGATGAGATTGCGTTCTTCTAGGCTCGCTCCTTCTACATGGGTGATGTAAAGGTGGCGGCATGATTCAACTGTATCAGTCTCATGAGCTAATGGATGGATGCGAGAACCTACAAAACCACGATCATAGCGGTCCACAATGTCCTTACGACGTTGCAACAAACTTGGATAGCGGTCCAATTGTACCAGACCAAGTGAAGCCATGATATCGGTCATATTGCACTTGTAGGCTGGTGTCACGATATCGTATTCCCATGAACCCAATTGCATCTTAGCTAGGGCATCTTTTGTTTGACCATGAAGGGAAAGGATTTGGAATTCCTTGTACATCTCTTCGTCGTCAATCGCTGGATTGGCTTTCCAAGTGGCACTTCCACCTTCTGCAGTTGTAAAGTTCTTAACGGCATGGAAAGAGAAGGAAGTAAAGTCAGCGATAGAACCAGCAGGTTGTCCTTTATAAGTAGATCCCAAAGCATGGGCACTATCAGAAACAATCACAATACGGTTGAAGGCTTTTTGCCACTTAGTTGAAGCAACAAATAAGTCACGTTTCTTCTCCACGGCTTGGAACAAACGGTCGTAGTCGCAAACAATCCCTGCAAGTTCGACTGGGATGATTACTTTAGTATTTTCAGTAATGGCTTGCTCAAGTTGGTCATAGTCCATCTCAAACGTATCTGCTTGGATATCCACCATGACAGGAGTCGCTCCTACGTGAGTGATAACACTACATGAAGCTGTATAGGTCATGGCTGGAACGATGACTTCATCACCAGGTCCCACTTCCAAGACGCGTAAAATCAACTCAAGAGCGGCAGTCGCAGAGTTTAGGCAGACAGTCTTAGGCGTCTGTGTGTATTGCGACAAGCGACGCTCCAGTTCTTTTGTCTTAGGACCTGTTGTAATCCAACCAGAACGCAGGGTATCCGCTACTTCAGCAATTTCTGCTTCCGTAATATCGGGTGGTGAAAAGGGAATATTGTAATTTGGCATTGATTTGCTCCTTTTATCTGTACTCATTCTCTCATGACTACTTTATTTTAGCACTTCAAACACGGTTTGAAACATGATTTTGATGTCTCCAAGGAAACTAAATTCTCGGAGATAAGCGAGATTATAGCGCATCTTTTCAGGAAGGACGTGTTCGACATAGGCTTGGTCAACCGACAGACCTTTTTCGGTCATTTGACTGATGATAGTGTCCTCATCCTTGTAGTGGATGCTGGCCGGAGAGGTAATTCCTGCTGGCAAGAGCAAGGTCGCCATCATTTCAGGGCTATACTGCTCTGTGTAGCGCGGAACTTCAGGTCGTGTACCGACAAAGGACATTTCGCCTTTAAGAACATTGACCAACTGAGGCAGTTCGTCTAAACGCACACGGCGGATGAAATTGCCAACCTTGGTAATGCGGCTATCATTAGCAGAAGTCACCAGACTTCCTTTTTTATCCGCATCCGTCACCATGGTACGGAACTTCCAAATCTTGAAAGGTCGATTGTACTGGGTCACGCGCTCTTGTTTGTAAATCACCGGCCCCTTACTATCCAACTTGATCCAAATGCTCAAGATGAGAAAGATAGGAGAGGTCAAAACCAGTACGACTAAGGCCAGAACCCAGTCCAAGCAACGCTTGAAAATCAGCGAACCCTTCCTTTTAGAGACAAGCTGGTAGTAAGACTCAACCTCGCTTGATTTCATTTCCACGGGCAAGTCTTCCCATTTCAGCATGCTGTTTCTCCTTTGTGTTTACTATACTATTTGTCAACATTTTTCATTATACCACAAAATGGAAAAGGCGGTGAAAGAAATCTGTAATTTGAATGATTTCCTTCTTACACTCAATGAAAATCAACGAGTATTAGGCCATGGCCCCGGCCTGCAAACTATACATCTTGTGATAGGTTCCTCCCAAGGCCAAGAGTTCCTCATGGGTTCCACTCTCAATAATGCGTCCCTTATCCAAAACATAGATACAGTTGGCGTCTTGGATGGTTGAAAGACGATGAGCGATGGCAATGGTTGTCCGTCCCTGTCTCATCTTAGCCAGAGAAGCTTGAACCAAACTTTCTGTTTCAGAGTCAATATTGGCTGTCGCTTCATCCAAAATCAGGATTTTAGGCTGACTGGCGACTGTTCTAGCAAAGGCAAGAAGCTGGCGCTGTCCAGTAGAGAAGCTTGAACCACGCTCAGACACAGGTGAGTCGTAGCCTTGAGGAAGGTCTTGAATAAAGGAATCTGCATCCACGAAGCTAGCTGCAGCCTGGACCTGTTCATCACTGATATCTTGGTACATGGCGATGTTGGACTTAATAGTCCCATGATAGAGGAAGGGCTCCTGCAAGACCAGCCCGATATTTTTTCTCAGTTCTTCCTGACTGTAGTTCCTTATATCCACATCATCCAAGAGAACTCGCCCTGACTGAAATTCATAAAAACGCATGAGGACATTGATAATAGACGATTTCCCCGAACCAGTATGACCGACAAAGGCAATGGTTTCACCCTTATTAACAGAGAAAGAAATGTCATCAAGAATCGGGTGTTTGCCATCATAAGAGAAACACACATGTTCAAAACGAATACAGCCTTCTTTAACTTTAGCTTGACCATTTTTTTGAAGAGGTTCATAGGTCCTCTCATCAATCAAGTCAAAGACACGACCTGCAGACACCATGGAGGTTTGAAGGGTTGAGAAGTTTTGTGTTACTTCAATCAGGGGGTCAAAGAGACGATTGATGTACTGGATAAAGGCATACATGGTTCCTGCTGTTATTCCCAGATAAAGCCCACGGTATCCAAAATAGGCCATTAAAACGGCATAGCCTAGGAGTTTCATCAAACTCATGGCAGGTCTCAAAAAGAGGGCATCCAAGGCTACAGAACGGTTGGCATAGACCAAGTGTTCTTGATTAATCTCATCAAATTCTGCCTGCAGGCGCTTCTCTTGATTAAAGGCTTGGATAATCCTAATTCCTTCGATATTTTCGGCCAGCTTGCTATTGATATCTGACAAGAGACTTCTGGTTTTCTCAATGATTTTCACTGACTTTTTCCGATAGAGATTGACCAAAAGGAAAATCAAGGGGAGAAAGAGCAAGACTAAAGCCGTCAAACGAAAATCCAGCACCAACATGGTATACAGAGTTGTCAGAAAGATGAAAACTGCTGAGATAAAGCTGGATAAAATTCCCGAAAACATGTCACTGATGGTCTCGGTATCATTGGTCAAACGAGAGACGATGGAACCTGCTGGCGTCTTATCAAAATAAGACATGCCCAACTTTTCCATATTGGCAAAGGCATCGCGACGAATATCTCTGACAATACTGTAGGACACCCGCGCAAAGAGAAGATTGCCGACATACTGAACTAGAGTTTGCAGGATATAAAGGCCATAATAGACCATCAAAACGGTAACGGCCAGTTGGTTAAGATTGCTCAGATACTGGTCGATAAAGTGGGAGGCCACGAGGGGAATGACACTTTTAATGACCGTAGTCGCGAGGAGAAAACTGAGTGCCAAAAAAGTCAGAAGGCCGTAAGGTTTGAGATAGGACATCAAGCGCTTCAATACAGCCCATTGTTCTTGTTTATTATGCATCTTCTTCTCCCTTCATTTCCAACTGCTGAGACTGGTAGGTTTGGGCATACCAGCCATCTAAAGCTAGCAAATCATCGTGCGTGCCCCGTTCGATAATTTGGCCATTTTGCAGAACTAAAATCAAATCTGCATGGACAACCGCACTGAGACGATGAGCTGTGATAATGGTTGTCTTGTCCTTGCGCGTCTCCTTGAGATTGTCAATAATCGCATACTCTGTCTTGGCATCCACGGCTGACAATGAATCATCTAAAATCAAGATATCAGGGTCTAAAATCATAGCCCGACTCATAGCCAGACGTTGCTTTTGCCCACCAGAAAGACTGACTCCCTTTTCACCAATCAACGTATCAAAGCCTTGAGGCATAGCTACAATGTCTTGATATACTTGAGCTAGCTTGGTCGCTTCCTCGACCGCTGAAAGGGGCAAGTTAGGGTTGGCAAAGCGGATATTGTCTAAGATAGAGGTCGCAAAGAGGAACTGGTCCTGAGGAACATAGCCCATGAGACTGCGAAGGTCTGTCAGACGATAGTCCCGAATATCATGACCGTTTAGGTAAATGGCACCCTTATCCACATCGTATTCACGCAAGAGGAGTTTGATCAAGGACGTTTTACCAGAACCTGTCTGCCCGACCAAGCCTAGAGTTTGCCCTTTTTCTAAACTAAAGTGAATATTTGTCAGCGTTTCCTCATTTTCAAAGGCAAAGCTGTCAATATCGTACTCCAAGCGCCCATTTTCAATACTGTCTAGAGGAAACTCAGTGTCTTGTACAGGTGATTCCTGAGACAAAATTTCCTCAATCCGTTGGTAAGAAACCTTCCCTCGCTGGGTAATATTAAAGAGGAAACCGATGGCCATAAGAGGCCAGACCAACATATCCAAGTAACTGATAAAGGTAACCAGATTCCCAACTGTGATTTGCCCTTTCTGAACCATCAAGGAACCGATCAAAAGAGTTAAAACATAGGATAAACCAACAAACAAGAGAACCATAGGGTCAAAGAGACTATCGTATTTCATGGTTTGTAGATTCTTTTGGAAGGTCAATTCATTGACTGCCTGAAAGGACTTCAACTCATCCGCCTGATAACCGAAAGACTTGGTTACTTTAATACCTGATACAGACTCCTGCACCTTG
>CABTZI010000066.1:0-7158 GCA_902489265.1 uncultured Streptococcus sp. | reverse complement strand
GACTTGCTTTTCTTGCTGGGCTTGAACGAGGTCAAATTCTTTCTCTTCTAAAGTCATCTTAATCAAGCCAACTTGGGCTTCCCAGCGGCCGTCCTTGAGTTGACTGGTCAAGGTACCACGCTGCCCATAACTGAGAACAACGATATCATCTCCCACCTTTGGAGCACGTTTTTTCTTGGCCTTTTGAAGGACCTTGTTTTTAGACAAATCTACTTTTTCAGGAGCCAATTTTTTCAGCTTGGCCTTGGCTTCAATGATTTCATGAGGTTTGAGCTGGGACTTACTGTGGAGATTTTTGAGAATTTGGTCACTCTCACTTAGGGCCATGTCCACAATCTCAGCAGCCTGTTCACGCGCCTTATTAAGCTCCGTTTCCTTTTCACGATTGAGCTCGTTGTAAAGTTTTTTGAGAGCACGGTTCATCTTGAGATTTTCTTGCTCCACCTCACGGATATTGTCCAAGCGTTTGCGACTCTCTAGCGTCTGCTCTTCTAGTTGCTCAATGATACGGTTGACATCATTGTCCTGATTGACCTGCTGACTGGCATCCCCTACGATAACCTCAGATAGACCTAAACGTTTAGCGATTTCGAAGGCATTGCTTCGACCAGGAACGCCCTGCATAAAGCGATAGGTCGGGCGTAGAGTTGCAGTATCAAACTCCATGCTGGCATTTTGCACAAAAGCTGTCTCAATTCCGTAGGCCTTTAGTTCCGGATAGTGGGTAGTCGCCATAGTCTTGACTTGACGCAGACGAAGGTCCTCCAGAATTGCCATGGCAAGGGCGGCTCCCTCTTGGGGATCCGTACCAGCCCCCAACTCATCCAAGAGCAAGAGTGAATGTTGGTTGACCTTGCCAAGAATATCCACAATATTGGTCATGTGGCTAGAGAAGGTAGACAAGCTCTGCTCAATAGACTGCTCATCGCCAATATCTGCAAAGATTTCTTCAAAAATACCAACACGACTTCCCTTGTCTGCTAAAATCGGCAAACCAGACTGGGCCATCACCTGCGTCAAGCCCAGAGTTTTGAGCATGATGGTCTTCCCACCTGTATTGGGTCCTGTAATGACAATCGCTGTTAAATCTTGACCAAAATGGACATCATTTGCGACGGCATTTTTGACCAGAGGATGACATACATGGAGCAGTTGAATTTCCTGATTTTCTGACAGCTGAGGAACGACTGCTTGCCTTTCTTGGATAAATCGGACCTTGGCACGAATCAAGTCCAGATGACCGATAATCCAAGCGTCATTAGCAATCTCAGCCGCATGAGGGCGAACACGCTCAGAAATTTCTTGAAGAATGCGAAGCATTTCATAGCGCTCATCTGCTCGCAAACTGGCAATTTCTTCACTCAGTTTAACCACCTCACGGGGTTCGATATAGACGGTATTTCCACTAGCAGAAATATCATGAACGACACCTGCAATCTTATTGCGGTAGGTGTTTTTGACTGGTAAAACCTGACGGCCATTTCTGCTGGCAACAATCCCTTCTGTCAACATCTGCGCTTTTTGCTTAAGCAAATCTTGCAAAACATCGCGGACCTGACTCTCGCTATCATGGATTTTTCGACGGATGCGCGCCAATTCTTCACTGGCAAAATTTTCAATGAAACCTGCATCATTAAAGGCTTGGAGATTTCCTTGTAATTGCGGAAAATCATGTAATTTCTCAAACCAAAGGGCTAATTCTTCCAAGCTGACATTTTCCAGATTGGCATAAAAACTTTGCAGTTCTCGGCTAGCAAGAAGCACGCGCTTCAAGAGTAGGAACTCCTCGATATTGAGGTCCGCTCCCATCTCCAACCGCTTGCAGACTCCTGCGATTTCCTTGGTTGCAAGAATAGTAAAATGCGGTTGCTCGACGAAAAGAGCCTGCATTTCCTTCATCTCAGCAAAAGCCTGTTTGATTTTATCTGCTTTGGCAGTCGGAGCCAGCTGTCTCAATTGCTCCAAGCCCTGCTCGGTCAACAAATGAGGTTCAAACAAGGCCTTGACCTTATTGAACTCTAATGTTTCTAATATTTTCTTGTTCATCTTTATTTCCTTGTCTTTGAATGTCTAGGTGTGGTAGCTTTTTACATTCTGATAGATTCGAGTCAAATCTGTAAACAAAGGGCTAGGAAAACTCCTGCCCTTTTTATCCGATTAAATTTGTCACCCAGATTTGTTTGAGCCAACTGGTTGTTACTGGTATGCTCTGGATGATGTGTTTTGCGACGATACTCTTTTCAAGAGGATTTTGTATAGCTGCCATGGGAATGGTCGCCAAGATGGTCAAGGCCATTTGCAAGACAAATAAGGTCACCAACATGGACAAGATCCCTGCTGAAACTTGAAACAACTTACCACCCAGTTTTTTACTAGGAATCAAGTGTAAGAGGAGACCAAGCAAACGACCGATGCTATAGACAATCCCAAATACAAGCAAGTAGCCGATACCTGCGTAAAAGACCTTATCCAACTGAAAGAGTTGATCTGATGGGAAAAAGAAAGTCCCCTGACCTTCCTGCGGATTTGCATAAGGAAGCAACAAATGAAATTGCTCTCCAAGTCCCTTATAAAACTGGCCAGCCACAAAAGCCGATGCCAGAGCTGAAATCAGGTAATAAACCTGTAAGAGCAGGCCTCTCCGATAGCCGATATAAAATCCCCAAGCCAAGACCAATAGAAGAAGGAGTGAAATCATAAGGAGTCCTCAATCTTGCTCTGTTCTTGCTTACAAGTCACGAGCTTGTGACGGAGTTCTTCTAATTCTTGCTCCTTATCATCAAATTCAATCTCACGGCTGAGCTGAGTTGATAAACAGTTGACTGCCAACAAAAGAGCGATGGTTTCATCATCTGCACTAGGCATTTGTTCTTTAATTGCTTGGTATTTTTCTGTAGCAACCTTGGCGATCTCCTCCATAAAAAGGTTATCATGCTCGCTTGTCAAGGTTAATGATTTTTTCCCGAATGTAAATTTGAATCGATTTAGATTTGCCATAAAATTCACCTCACGATATTATACCAAAATTCGCTAATTTTGTCAGTTTTTACAAATTTTACTGCTTTTGTGGTACAATAGAAACTATGGCAAGTATAACACTCACACCAAGTGAAAAGGAGATCCAGGCTTTTCTTAAACACTATCAAACCAGTCTGGCTCCCAGTAAGAATCCCTATATCCGCTACTTTTTGAGACTGCCTCAAGCAACGGCTTCTATCTATACTTCTGGAAAGGTCTTGCTTCAGGGTGAAGGGGCTGAGAAATACGCCAGTTTCTTGGGCTATGAGGTTGTAGAAGAATCCAGCGGACAAAATTTCCCTTTGATTGGAACAGATGAGGTTGGAAATGGTTCCTACTTTGGTGGGCTTGCAGTTGTGGCTTCCTTTGTCACACCTGACCAGCATGATTTCTTACGAAAACTCGGTGTGGGAGATTCTAAGACTCTGACCGACCAAAAGATCCGTCAGATTGCCCCTATCCTCAAAGAAAAAATCCAGCACCAGGCACTGCTTCTCTCACCAAGCAAGTACAACGAGGTCATCGGAGAGCGCTACAATGCTGTTTCGGTTAAGGTAGCCCTCCATAATCAGGCTATCTACCTCCTCCTTCAAAAAGGTGTTCAACCTGAGAAAATTGTGATTGATGCCTTTACCAGTGCTAAAAATTATGACAAGTACTTGGCACAAGAGGCCAATCGTTTCAGCAATTCTATCAGCTTAGAAGAAAAGGCTGAGGGTAAATACTTGGCTGTAGCAGTTTCTTCTATCATTGCGCGTGATCTCTTTCTGGAAAATCTTGAAAATCTAGGACGAGAACTGGGTTATCAACTTCCAAGTGGGGCTGGAACGGCTTCTGATAAGGTAGCTAGCCAGATTTTGCAAGCCTATGGTATGCAGGGACTTAACTTCTGCGCCAAACTGCACTTTAAAAATACTGAAAAAGCGAAAAAACGCTTAGAAAGGTAAATTATGAATTCATTTAAAAATTTCCTAAAAGAGTGGGGATTGTTCCTCCTGATTCTGTCATTACTAGCTTTGAGCCGTATCTTTTTTTGGAGTAATGTCCGCGTAGAAGGACATTCCATGGATCCTACCCTAGCGGATGGCGAAATCCTCTTTGTTGTCAAACACCTCCCTATTGACCGTTTTGATATCGTGGTTGCCCATGAGGAAGATGGCAATAAGGACATCGTCAAGCGTGTCATCGGAATGCCTGGTGACACCATCCGTTACGAAAACGATAAACTTTACATCAATGATAAAGAGACGGATGAGCCTTACCTAGCTGACTACATCAAACGCTTCAAGGACGACAAACTCCAAAGCACATACTCAGGCAAGGGATTTGAAGGAAATAAAGGCACTTTCTTTAGAAGTATTGCTGAAAAAGCCCAAGCCTTCACAGTTGATGTCAATTACAACACCAACTTTAGCTTTACTGTCCCAGAAGGAGAATACCTTCTCCTCGGAGATGACCGCCTGGTTTCGAGCGACAGCCGCCACGTAGGTACCTTCAAAGCAAAAGATATCACAGGGGAAGCTAAATTCCGCTTCTGGCCAATCACCCGTATCGGAACATTTTAAGAGACCTAAGAGGCCGAGAATCAAGAATCTCAGCCTCTTCTTCTATCGTAAGAATATGATTATTCGCTACCCAGTTTGATTAAAATAGAAACAAAGTTATACTCAATGAAAATCAAAGAGCAAACTAGAAAGCTAGCCGCAGGTTGCTCAAAGCACTGCTTTGAGGTTGTAGATAGAACTGACGAAGTCAGTAACATATATACGGCAAGGCGAAGCTGACGTGGTTTGAAGAGATTTTCGAAGAGTATTAACTCTCACCTATTCATGCAAAGGAATCTTATGGAAGTTTATTTTTCAGGAACCATTGAACGGATTATTTTTGAAAATCCCAGCAATTTTTATCGTATCCTCCTCCTAGAAATCGAAGATACAGACGCAGAGGATTTTGATGATTTTGAAATCATTGTCACGGGCACCATGGCTGATGTGATTGAGGGAGAAGACTATACATTTTGGGGGCAAATTGTCCAGCACTCCAAGTATGGGGAGCAACTGCAAATCAGCCGATATGAACGCGCAAAACCAACTAGCAAGGGATTGGTCAAGTACTTTTCAAGTAGCCATTTCAAGGGAATTGGTCTCAAAACAGCTCAGAAAATCGTGGATACCTATGGCGACAATACCATTGACGAAATTTTGCAACACCCAGAAAAGCTAGAAGGCATCTCAGGACTCTCTGCCAAAAATCGTGAGGCTTTCGTTTCCACTCTCCGTCTCAACTACGGAACCGAGATGGTTTTGGCCAAACTTGCCAACTACGGCATTCCCAATAAATTAGCCTTTCAGATTCAAGACTTTTACAAGGAAGAAACTCTTGATGTGGTTGAAAATTATCCCTACCAACTGGTCGAGGATATCAAGGGTTTGGGCTTTACTATTGCTGACCAATTAGCGGAAGAACTAGGTATCGAAAGTCAGGCTCCTGAACGCTTCCGCGCCGGTCTAGTTCACAGTCTTTTTCAGGCCTGTATGGAAACAGGGGACACCTATGTTGAAGCACGGGACTTGCTAGAACAAACCCTTACTCTCCTTGAATCTTCTCGCCCCGTGGAACTGGATCCCAGCCAAGTAGCTCAAGAACTCTCCTACCTGATTGAAGAAGACAAGGTTCAGCAGATTGATACCAAGATTTTTGACAACAGCCTCTTTTTCGCTGAGGAAGGTATCCGCAGTCACTTGGTTCGTATCCTTGAAAAAGGAAAACAGAAGAGCCAAGATTTAGAAACCATTCAAAAACATATCACTACTGTCGAGCAAGAGCTGGGGATTGAGTATGATAGCATTCAAAAACAGGCTATCTGCGACGCTATCCAGAACAAGGTCTTTATCCTGACAGGTGGGCCTGGTACTGGTAAGACAACGGTTATCAATGGGATCATCGCTGTTTACGCCCTTTTAGAAGGACTTGACCTCAGGAAAAAAAGCAACCTGCCAATTCTTCTTGCCGCTCCAACTGGTCGAGCAGCTCGGCGCATGAATGAATTAACAGGTTTGCCTAGCGCGACCATACACCGCCACTTAGGAATGACAGGTGACGACGATACCAGTCATCTGGAAGATTATCTGGATGCTGACTTTATCATTGTTGACGAATTTTCTATGGTCGATACTTGGCTGGCCAACCAACTCTTCTCCAACATCTCTTCTAACAGTAAGATCCTCATCGTGGGAGACAGCGACCAGCTACCGTCTGTCAGTCCTGGCCAAGTTCTAGCTGATCTGCTTCATATTTCCTTGATTCCTCAGACTCGCTTGGAAAAAATTTACCGGCAAAGCGAAGAATCAACTATCGTTACCCTAGCTAGTCAGATTCGACAGGGAATCTTGCCAGCTGATTTCACCCAGAAAAAAGCAGACCGTTCCTACTTTGAAATTGCTAGTGGCCATATTCCTGCCACCATTGAGAAAATCTTAGGTGCTGCCCTCAGAAGCGGCATTCCTGCCCGTGATATCCAAGTTCTGGCTCCCATGTACCGAGGGACAGCAGGCATTGATGCCATCAACCAGCTCATGCAAGACCTCCTCAATCCACCACAAAAAGACCAGCTCAGTTTTGAGGCTCCCCAATGCCACTATCGTAAGGGCGACAAGGTCATTCACCTAGTCAATGATGCTGAAATCAATGTCTTTAATGGGGATTTGGGAGCTATCACAGACCTGATTCCTGGTAAATACACCGAATCGAAACAAGACGAGATTGTCATTAATTTTGATGGCAATGAGGTCTCTTACCCACGTAACGAATGGTACAAGATTCGCTTGGCCTATGCCATGAGTATCCATAAGTCTCAGGGAAGTGAGTTCCCTGTTGTCATCCTACCTATCACTAGTGCTAGTAGGCGTATGCTGGAGCGCAATCTCATCTATACAGCCATTACACGCGCCAAAAGCAAGCTTATCTTACTAGGTGAATTACAGGCCTTCGATTATGCCACCCAACACATCGGAACTGCCCGAAAAACCTATCTGATTGAACGCTTCAGTGATTTAATTGAAAATATTGAAGAAAAGCAACCAGCTGTCTCTGAAACTGCCACATCAAGTGCCTCTGAACAATCCTACATCCTGACAGAAG
>CABTZI010000065.1:0-7250 GCA_902489265.1 uncultured Streptococcus sp. | reverse complement strand
ATTTCCACTGGTTTTTACGATTTTTATCAGACTAACTTCCACTTGGATTAGCGGTGGAAGTTAGTTTGGGAATTTACCCTTTAGAAAAATATTCTAGTTCATCAACTCATCGTTCTTCTCAACAAAGCGATAAGCCTGATAAAAACCATAAAGAGTAATAGCTGTAACCACTGGAATCGCTAATGGCAACTCTGTCTCCAATTCTACAAAAGGAGAGTTAAACAAGAAGTGAGTTCCTAAAGCTAAACCTAGAAAAATAATCCCCTGTTTCTTGCCAACCTTCTGCCCTTTATGGGCTCTGTAAAGCAAGTAAACACCCACTACAGCCAGACCTGAAAAAGTCCAGTGAGAGGCAATTCCTGAGATGATACGCTCTAAAATTCTCGAAATAGTAAAGTCAAATCCCTCTGGCAAATCCATACGAATATAAGATATATCCTCAATCATTTGGAATCCCAAACCAGAAGCAATCCCTAATAAAAACAATGATTTTAATTTTCGGACTGGAAGCAAAACTAAAACAAAGGCAAGAGGCAATAGCTTCAAGGGTTCCTCTACTAATGGAGCCACAATAGCACTTTCAAAGGTATTTAAAAAGCCACTATCAGGGAAAAGAACTCCCAAGAAATCATGGATGTAAGTATTAGCAAAGCTAGACAACCAGCCTGAAAGGAACATCCCACCCAATAAAGACAAAATCAAGGCCTTCTTTGGCAATTCCCATTTTTTCCCAATACGGAAAAGGAAATAAAGAGCCGGAATCATGTAAAAGAGAGCTAGAAAGATAGAAACTCCCATTAGTCCATATTCCGCACCTGACATCGAACCATCCGTATAGTAGATGGTTTCATACTGTAAACCAATACATAACAATAAGATAAAAATAAATAAAATACTATTTTTCTTCATACACTTTCTTTCTAAATGAAGTATTTATAATTCTACGACTGTCATACTTCCTGTATCCACATCGTAAATGGCACCAGAGATAATGACATCATCTGGTATTAGAGGAGACTCGATAAGGGCTTGCATGTCCTCACGCACACTCTCCTCTATATCTTGGAAGGGCAAAAAGTCCTGGTCTGACACGTCGACACCCAGTTCCTCTTTCAAATACTCCTGAAAAGGACCATTTTCAAAAGTCTGAGCACCACAGTCTGTATGGTGCAGCACCACAATCTCTCTTGTCCCCATCTGTTGCTGGGAAATAACTAGCGAACGAATCATGTCCTCAGTCACTCGACCACCTGCATTCCGCAAGATATGAGCATCCCCAAGTGCCAAGCCCAGAGCTTGCGCAACGTGCAAACGTGAGTCCATACAGGTCACAATGGCAACTCTTGTTTTGGGTTTAAGTGGCAGATTTAACTGCCCATGTAGGGCAACATAAGCCTGATTGGCTTGCATAAACTGTTCAAAATACGACATGATTCCCTCCTCGAAAATTTGATAGTCAAATATTTCTCCTATCTTATCATTTTTAAGAGGATTTGTCACGGATTATGCAAAGACCTTTTTCAAAACCTCCTGAATGGTAGTCACACCAATGACCTGAATTTCCTTGGGCGGAGTGATTCCTGTCAAAGAATTTTTCGGTACATAAATCTTAGTAAAGCCCAGTTTAGCAGCTTCATTGATGCGTTGTTCGATACGATTCACGCGCCGAATTTCTCCCGTCAAGCCCAGTTCTCCTACAAAACATTCCTGAGGATTAGTTGGTTTGTCCTTGTAGCTCGAAGCAATGGCAACTGCAACGGCTAAGTCAATAGCAGGTTCATCCAATTTTACACCACCAGCAGATTTGAGATAAGCATCCTGATTTTGCAAGAGAAGACCTGCTCGTTTTTCCAAAACAGCCATAATCAAGCTAGCACGATTAAAATCAAGGCCTGTCGTAGTACGCTTGGCGTTTCCAAACATGGTCGGTGTCACCAAAGCCTGTACCTCCGCTAGAATAGGACGTGTCCCTTCCATGGTCACAACGATTGACGAACCAGTCGCTCCATCCAAACGCTCCTCTAGGAAAACTTGGCTCGGATTGAGGACCTCAACCAAGCCACCCGACTGCATCTCAAAAATACCAATCTCATTAGTGGAACCAAAACGGTTTTTGACCGCTCTCAGAATACGGAAGGTATGGTGACGCTCCCCTTCAAAGTAAAGTACCGTATCTACCATATGCTCCAACATACGCGGACCAGCCAAGGTCCCTTCCTTAGTCACATGACCTACGATAAAGATGGCGATGTTATTAGTCTTAGCCAACTGCATAAGTTCAGCCGTCACCTCACGCACCTGAGAAACAGATCCCTGCACCCCTGAAATCTCAGGAGACATAATGGTCTGGATAGAGTCAATAATGAGGAAATCTGGCTGAATTCTTTCTACCTCTGCGCGAACACTCTGCATATTGGTCTCTGCATAGAGATAAAACTCGCTATCAATATCACCCAAGCGCTCTGCACGTAGTTTAATCTGCTGGGCAGACTCCTCCCCACTAACGTAGAGAACCGTTCCCACTTGAGACAGCTGGGTTGAGACTTGTAGGAGAAGGGTAGATTTCCCAATCCCAGGATCCCCACCGATGAGGACGAGACTTCCTGGTACCACTCCTCCCCCAAGTACACGGTTAAATTCCTCCATCTCCGTCTTGGTTCGATTAACGTTGATAGAAGTCACCTCAGCCAGTTTCATGGGCTTGGTTTTCTCACCTGTCAAAGACACACGCGCATTCTTGACCTCGGCAACCTCAACCTCTTCTACAAAAGAAGACCAAGACCCACAGTTGGGGCAACGTCCCAGATATTTAGGGGAATTATACCCACAATTTTGACATACAAATGTCGCTTTTTTCTTTGCGATGATAAACCTCTTTCTATATCTCTACCTCACACTCAATCACTTGACAAAAATCAATCTTCTCATTTGGCACAAACTGGCGCATGAGCATTCGATGAGCAACAACTACCACAGTCTGATGGTCTCGATACTTAGACATACATTCTAGAAACCGAGACTTCATTTCCGTAGCTGTCTCATATTGAACAGGAGAATTTGGGAGCAACTCCCCATTATTTTCTAAAAATAGTCTTCTAGCTTCTTCAAATCTATCTATGCCACTTTCATAGACCTGCCATTCATGCAATAATGGCTCCACTCTCAAAGGAAGTCCCGTAGCACAAGCCACATAAGAAGCCGTTTCTAAAGCTCTTGTGACTGCAGAAGATATGATTATTTCAGCTGAATGGAATAAAGGATTGGTGCTCAGTTCCTGAGCCTGCTGCCGTCCCTTCTCAGATAAGGGCGCCAAATCTATCCCAAATCCCGTATAAGAACGCTCCTCTAACTCACGGTAATCTGGCTCCCCGTGACGTACAAAGATAATCTTCATCCTAGTGCCCTGTCGATCCAAATCCACCAGTCCGCACGCCGTCTGCCGCATCTCCATCTACAATTAAGAAAGGAGCAAAGACAGCCTGGACCACACGTTCCCCAACTTCGAGAATCACTTCTTGGTCTGTGATATTCTTCATCTGAGCAAAAATATGCCCTTCATTCCCAGGATTTCCATAATAATCCCCATCAATGACACCTACAGAGTTAATCAAGACCAAGCCCTTCTTACGAGGATTTGAAGAACGATCATAGAGGTAGAGAACCTCAGTCGGCTGCATATAAGCCTTAACCCCTGTCGGAACCAAGACAATCTCTCCTGGCGCAATAACTGTGCGCACTGCAACCTTTAAGTCATAACCAGCCGCATGCGCTGTCTCACGCTTAGGCAATAAATTTTCATCTGTAAAACTAGAAACCAATTCAAAACCACGAATTTTCATAATTTTCTCTTTTCTACTATCATTTATTCTAGATTATTCTATCTTATTTATTCGGAAAAAGCACGAAAAAAAGAGCACACAATTCAAATCGCTTAGGGCTGCTGGATTCCTCCCCTGACCCGCTTCACGCAGAACTGTTGCTCCACTATTTATTATATCACATTCCTATTCATTTTAAAAGCAAAATTATTTTTTCCGTCTATTTCTAAAAAAGTCCTGCATAATAGCTGCGCATTCATCTTCCAAAATTCCTATTTCAACCTCCACACGATGGTTGAGACGCTCATCTGTCAAGATATCGTACAAACTTCCAGCAGCACCAAATTTCTGGTTTTTAGCCCCATAGACCACGTTTGGAATACGGGCGAGTCCAATCGCCCCACTACACATGACACAAGGCTCAATGGTCACAAAAAGCGTGCAATCCAGCAAGCGCCAGCTCTCCTCATTCAAGTTCGCATTCTCTATTGCCATAATCTCCGCATGCATAACCGCTCGCTGCAATTCCTCACGCGCATTATGCCCACGACCAATGATTTCTCCATCTTTGACAATCACACAACCAATTGGAATTTCATCGTGTTCTAAAGCAATCTCAGCCTCTCTCAAAGCCTCCCTCATAAAGATTTCTTTTTCTTCAAGCGTATAATCCATCTCTTTTCTCTTTTCCTACTTATCGATTTTATTATTATATCATGAATCCCAACACAAAAAAAGCCACCGAATGCGGTGACTCTATAGGGAGATTATTATGAAAAAGAAAAGTTTAGGATATTTGTTACAACAAGTTAGGAGGTCTTCTTGTAACTGTCTATAGTATACCCGACCTATCTTAAACAAATCTTAAAAATCTCTTACGACCAAACACTTTCTAAAATATTTGTTTGTTCACGACCAGGACCTACTGAGAAAGTAGAAATACGAACGCCAACCAATTCGCTCACACGACGAACATAGTTACGCGCATTCTCAGGAAGCTCTTCCAAATTACGAACTCCGGTGATATCTTCTGACCAACCTGGCAACTCTTCATAGATAGGCTTGCAACGTTTCAATTGCTCAAGACTAGCTGGATAGTAGTCAATACGTTGACCATCAAGATCATAGGCCACACAGATTTTCACAGTATCTAAACCACTCAAAACATCGATAGAGTTCAATGAAAGATTAGTAATACCAGAAACACGACGACTATGACGCATCACAACTGAGTCAAACCAACCCACACGACGTGGACGACCAGTTGTTGTACCATATTCATGACCGATTTCACGGATACGTTCTCCCACTTCATCAAACAACTCAGTTGGGAAAGGACCGTCTCCTACACGACTCGTATAGGCTTTACATACACCAACAACCTTGTCAATCTTACTTGGACCAACACCAGAACCAATCGTAACACCACCAGCCACAGGGTTTGATGACGTAACAAATGGATAAGTACCTTGGTCGATATCTAGCATAACACCTTGTGCACCTTCAAAAAGCACACGTTTACCGTTATCAAGTGCATCATTCAAAATGACAGATGTATCTGTCACATACTTCTTGATTTGTTGACCATATTCATAATATTCTTCAAAAATATCATCAAAAGCAATCGCTTTACTGTCATACAATTTTTCAAAAAGACGATTCTTTTCAGCAAGGTTACGTTCTAAACGCTCACGGAAAATATCTTTATCTAAAAGATCGGCGATACGAATCCCAACACGAGCAGCCTTGTCCATATAAGCTGGACCAATTCCCTTGATTGTAGTCCCAATCTTATTGTCGCCCTTAGCTTCTTCTTGCAAGCGATCCAACTCGATATGATAAGGCAAAATAACATGGGCACGATCAGAAATACGTAAGTTATCCGTTGTAACACCCTCCTCATGAAGATAGCTCAACTCTTTTACAAGAGATTTAGGATTTACAACCATACCATTCCCAATAACAGAGATTTTTTCAGGGAAGAAAATCCCAGATGGAATCAAGTGCAATTTAAACTTCTTACCATCAATCACAATCGTGTGACCTGCATTATCACCACCTTGGTAACGTGCAATCACTTCTGCATTCGCTGAAAGGAAGTCTGTAATCTTCCCTTTACCTTCATCACCCCATTGGGTACCTACAACAACAACTGAAGTCATAATTTTGTCTGAGCCCTCAGGCTCTTCCTTTCTCACATACATGGCAGGACTCTCACCTGCAATTATATCTTACAATTTATTATAAGAAAAAATCGCCTTTTTATCAAGAAGAAACAATAGAAAGATTTGCTATTTCCAACTATTAAAAATTTTTATAGAAAAATAACCAGCTATTTATCATTATCTTTCTATAAAATAATAAATTTGTTCGGAAATTAACTCAGACTATCTCAACAAGAAATAAAACCTTGTTTCATTATCATCTTTTCAAGATACAAACGATAAGCAACACGATAATGGTAAACGATAAAATCCCTACGACACCCAATGCCATATCTAACTAAATAATAAATCAAAAATTTAAAATGAAAATGTTCCCAGTCCCAACTATTACCAAAGAAAGTAGCATACTCTTCTTCGATACTGTCATAGAAATCAGTCATCTGATCATAAATATTTTGTAGCATAAGCATACACTCCTTTACTTTTTATGATCTTATTCTAACAAAAAATTTTAATTAATCATTAATAATTCCTGAATTGTTAAAATACCAACCTCAACAAGAGAAAAAATAGGAAAAGTTGACAGAATAGAAATAAATTTACTACCTAAATTAGACTTTGATAAAAACCTTATTGACTGCGTTAAATACTAAAAGAGACTGAGGAAAAAATCTTAAAATAAGAAAAACGCATATTATCAGATATTCAAATCTATGTAATTTTGCATTATCTATAATAGCTGATGGTATGCTTAATTTTGTATAGTCGCTTAGTTTAAAATGCGCATGTTATAATAAAGCTATGCATATCTAGTAAATTGAAATAAGAGATGAATAAATCGATTAGGAAAGTCAAATTAATTTCTAGAAATATTTTTAGCAGTTGTAACATACTATTCTAGTTCCAATCTACTATATTGACGAAACGGGAATCGCCCCCTACCTCTATCGTCCTTATGATGCACGGGCTCCTAGAGAGGAGAAAGTCTATGAAAATATTATCAGACGGCGTTTTGAGCGGACTTCAATTGTTTCAGGAAAAGTAGAGGGAGAGTTTATAGCTCCTATTTATAAAGTGGTTCAAAATGCAACTCCTACCTGCTTTGAAGAGACTTCATATTACGACGCCAAATTAGAAGCGACTAATAATCTCATTAAACTTATCAAGCGAAATGCCTTTGGATTTCGGAACTTTGAAAACTTCAAAAAAAGGATTTTTATCGCTCTGAATATCAAAAAAGAAAGGACGAAATGTGTCCTTTCTCGAT
>CABTZI010000064.1:0-7403 GCA_902489265.1 uncultured Streptococcus sp. | reverse complement strand
TGCTCTTCCGATCTAATCAAGTGAAAAATGTAAGTTTCCCCATCTTTTGCAGTGTAATTGAGCTCTATGGCATTCAACTTAATGGTAATCCCACGTTCCCGCTCTAAATCCATACTATCCAAAAGCTGGGCCTGCATTTCACGGCTTGAAACCGTCTCAGTTTTTTCCAAAATGCGGTCTGCTAGAGTTGATTTCCCGTGGTCAATATGGGCGATAATAGAGAAGTTACGAATCTTCTCCTGTCGTTTTTTCAATTCTTCTAAGTTCATGATTCTCTTCCTTTCAGGGTATCTATTTATTATAAATTGTTTTTGACATTTTGACAAGACCATACCCTGCTAGGAGTACTAATCTTCAGCGACAAAGCCGTCATTTTCGATAAAGTAGTGTTCTGTCATTCCTTGGTCTGCAAAAACAATCCCATGAAGGACACCACCATAAACAGCTCCTCCGTCCATCCCAATCTTACCATCTTCTGTAGTCCAAAGCTCAGCTGTACCTCGGTCTTGCTTTAACAAACCATAAACCGGTGTATGGCCAAAGACAATGATTTTTCCAGTATGATTTTCTGCTTCGTGGAATGGTTTTCTAAGCCAGACTTTTTTATAATCTGTGGTTTCATGCCAGTCATCCAAGGTTAAATCAATACCTGCGTGAACAAAAATATACTTATCTGTCTCTACCACAAAAGGCATTTGACGAATAAATTCGACCAAATCTGCTGCTTCAGTAGCAACACGCTTGGCATCTTCTACTCCATCAACTGGTGCATCCAAGGGACGACCTAGGATAGAGTTAATGGTTGTATCTCCACCATTGCGACGATAGTGGTCATAGCTTTCTTCTGGGTTATCGAGCCAAGTCAAAAACATATACTCGTGGTTTCCTGACAAACAGATTGCCCCTTGATTATCAACCAAGTCCTTAACCATCTCTAGGACACGGCGACTATCTTCACCACGGTCAATCAAATCCCCTAGAAAGAGCAACTGGGTCTGACCATCCCATGTTTTGAGAAGGTCTTCCAGCATCCCAGCTTTTCCGTGAACATCTCCAATTACATAATAGTCTGTCATCTTATTTCTCCCTGTTTCTCAACAATTCTCTGGCTTGCGTCAGGGCTGCTTCTGTCACATCATCACCTGCCAACATCTTAGCAACTTCTTCCACTCGCTCTTCAACCGTCAAGAGACGAACAGTCGAAACTGTTGAATGGTCATTACTAATCTTCTCAATAAAGAATTGATAATCCGCAATCGCAATCACTTGTGGCAAATGGGAAATAGCCAGAACCTGACCATGCTGACCAATCTTGTGAATCTTCTGCGCAATAGCCTGAGCTACACGACCTGAAACTCCTGTATCCACTTCATCAAAGACAATACTTGTCTTGCCTTCTTTACGTGAAAAGGCAGACTTAATGGCTAGCATGAGACGAGACAATTCTCCGCCAGATGCAACCTTAACCAAGGGTTTAAAGTCTTCACCAGGATTGGTTGAAATGTAAAACTCGACCATTTCATTGCCCTCACGACTGAATTTGCCCTTGCTAAAACGAACATGAAACTGGGCTTTTTCCATATACAGGTCTTGCAGTTCTTGTTTAATCTCTGCTTCAAGTTGACTGGCCAAGTCATGACGAGCAGAGGCAAGTTGACCTGCCAAATCGACAAGATTGACTTCCAACTTCTTAAGCTCTGCTTCCATGTCCTCAGATGAAAGGTTATTTCCTGTCAAGAGATTGTATTCTTCCGTAATCTTGGCAAAATAAAGCAAGACATCGTCTACAGTCCCACCATACTTACGCGTAATGGTATGAAGGAGGTCCAAACGATTCTCAACCTGCATGAGACGATTGCCATCAAAATCAAGGTCCTCAATGATAGCTTCCAAACGTTTGCTAATGTCTTCTAAGACATAGTAGGTCTCAGACAGAGAGCTTGAAATTTCACGGTATTCAGGGTCATACTCTTCAACACTTTCCATGTCATTCATGGCCGAACGAACATTGGCCAGACTTGAAAAATCTTCATTGTCCAACATACTATATGCATTGGTCAGCGTATCCGCAATATTTTTATGATTGAGAAGTTTATCACGCTCTTGATTGAGAGCCAGATCTTCTCCAGCTTGCAAGTTTGCTGCCTCAATCTCTGCCATTTGAAATTCCAACATTTCAATACGTGCCTTATGTTCTTGTTGGTTTTTCTTGACTTCCAGAACCTGCTTACGCATTTTACGGTAGGCATCAAAACTCGTTTGATAGGTTTCTTTCAAGCCCCAAAAAGCTACGTCACCGAATTCATCCAACATTTGGATGTGCAGTTGAGGACGCATTAACTCTTCTTGGTCATGCTGACCATGAATGTCCACAAGATGTTGCCCAATAGCACGCAAAACAGACAGATTGACCATCTGGCCATTGACACGGCTGATACTACGACCATTTTGCAAAATTTCTCGACGGATGATAATTTCATCACCTAATTCTAAACCTTGCTCATCAAAAATTTCCTGTAAAAGGCGACTATTCTCAACTGAGAAAAGCCCCTCAATCTCTGCCTTTGGCGCACCATGACGAATAACATCTGTCGTCGCACGAGCTCCCAACATCATATTCATGGCATCAATGATAATCGACTTCCCTGCACCCGTTTCACCAGTCAAGACAGTCATCCCCTTTTCAAAATTGAGGGAAATAGCCTCAATAATGGCAAAGTTTTTTATCGAAATTTCAAGTAACATATAGACCTACCAATTTTTTACTTGTTCAAAGATTTCCTCAGCTAGACTTTCACTTCTGGCAATGACTAAAATCGAGCTATCATCAGCTAAACAACTAAAAATCTTATCCGCAAATGTCTCGATTAACTGAGCTTTTACAAAGGCTGTATTTCCTGGTATAACTTGGAGATTAATCATCTTATCCATCAATTCAGCTGACTCAATATTGTCTTCAGCCAGTTGCAAACTTTTCACGATTGATTTTGGCAATTCATAGACATAGGTGTTGTCTCTCAAAGGAATTTTGACAATGCCTAGCTCTTTGATATCACGTGATACTGTCGCTTGAGTGGCAGTGATTCCTGCCTCTTTCAAATGTTCTACGATTTCTTCTTGTGTACCGATTTGATAATCTGTCACAAATCGTCTAATTTTTTCAAGTCTCTCTTTTTTATTCATCTTTAAATTGACTATGCGCCCTCTCTACTACTTTTTCAATCTCAGCAAGAACCTGATTGCTTGCTGACTCTTCTTTTTTCAAATACGCTAAAAACTCAATATTCCCATGACCACCTTGGATGGGAGAAAAATCCAATCCAAGGACTGAAAAGCCTTCCTCTACTACCATGGTTGTGACAGATTCAAGGACATGTTGATGAACCTTGGCATCACGAATGATTCCGTTTTTCCCAATTTGCTCACGACCTGCTTCAAACTGGGGCTTAACCAAAGCCACAACCTGACCTTGTTCAGCCAAGACACGGTGCAAGGCCGGTAAAATAAGGCTGAGGGAAATGAAACTCACGTCAATGCTGGCAAAGCTCGGTTCCTGCTCGAAATCAGTCTTTTCAGCATAGCGGAAATTAAACTGCTCCATGCTGACAACCCGTGGGTCTTGACGTAATTTCCAAGCTAACTGATTGGTACCAACATCAACTGCAAAGACCAACTCAGCACCATTCTGCAACATGACATCAGTAAATCCTCCAGTAGAAGCACCGATATCAATCGTTGTTGCTCCTTCCACTGACAAATCAAAGACCTGCAAGGCCTTTTCCAATTTCAAGCCACCACGGCTGACATACTTGAGTTTCTCACCCTTGAGTTTTAACTCGGTGTCATCTGGAATTTTCTCTCCTGGTTTATCAAACCGTTCTCCATTCAGGACTGCTACGACTAGACCAGCCATAACACCGCGCTTGGCCTGTTCTCGCGTTTCAAACAAGCCCTGTTTATAAGCTAGTACATCCACTCTTTCCTTAGCCATTGATTCTCAAACTTTCTACTACTCTTACAATCGATTCTGTTTCAAAGGGAACCTGCTGGGCGATTTCTTCTAATTTGGCATTAGCTTGATCCAAAGTCTGGTTACAAAAGACAATTGCCTCTTCCAAGCCCAACAAGGCTGGATAGGTTGATTTTTCTGCCTGTAGGTCCTTTTGAGGCGTCTTGCCGATTTCCTCAAAACTAGCGGTCACATCCAGTACATCATCTCGAACTTGAAAAGCAAGCCCAATCAATTCACCTACAGTTTTAAGTTTCGCCTGCATCTCAGGTGCCAATTCGGCTATAATAGCAGCCGCTTGAAAGGGATAGGCTAGTAGTTTCCCAGTCTTATTAGCATGAATGGTCTGAAGTTCTTCCAAAGACAAATGCTGGTGTTCACCCTCCATGTCCAGAACTTGCCCAGCCACCATACCCAGACTACCTGAAGCAAGGGATAAGTTGGCAATCAAGTCCACCTTGATCTGACTTGGCAAATTTGCCTGCGCTATCAAAGCATAAGGATCTAGGAATAAAGCATCTCCTGCCAAAATGGCCATAGCTTCTCCAAATTTCTTATGATTGGTCAAACGCCCTCGACGATAATCATCATCATCCATAGCAGGAAGATCATCATGAATCAAGCTCCCTGTATGAATCATTTCCAAGGCCGCAGCCACCTGCGCGTGAGCAGGTTTAATAGCGACCTGCAAGGCTTCCAAAACTTCCAACAAGAGAAAAGGGCGAATACGCTTGCCACCAGCATGAATGGAATAGAGAACAGACTCTCGCAAACTAGAGGCAAACTGCTGGTCTCCATAAAAGTCTTCCAAGGCTGACTCGACAAGAGCTAATTTTTCTTGCTTCTTCATTCAAAATCACTTTCTGTTCCGTCTTCTTGCATGACCTTGACCAAGGTCTTTTCAGCCTTGTCCAGCGTCGCTTGGAGCTCTTTTGACAAGACCATGCCCTTTTGAAAGGCAGCAATCGCATCTTCCAGAGCAATTTCACCATTTTCCAAACTTTGGACAATGGTTTCCAGTTCTGCTAGATTTTCCTCAAATTTCTTTTGTTTTGACATCTTTAACCTCTAATTCTACTCGACCATCTCGCATCAAAAGCGTCACTTGGTCTTTTTTCTTCAAACTCTCAACCGAATCCACAACTGACTCTTCTTTTTTGACAATAGCATAGCCACGCGCCACGATTCGACTGGTATCCAACATTAGCAAGGCTTCTGAAAGTCGCTTGACTTCAGCAACCTTGGCATCATAAACCAGAGCCATTTGGCTGCGGAGAAGCTTGTCCAACTGTCCTAAACGGTCTTGATAGCGTTGGATTTTGGTAACAGGTGATAATTGTACCAGTCGATGCGTCCTTGATTGTACTATCTGTTTGTTATCAGAAATCCGTGTACGTAAACTTTGTGTTAAGCGCAGTTGCAGTTGATCCAAGCGTTGCATATAGCCATCATACAAACGCTCTGGCTGTCTAAAGATAACAGACTGACTGCATTTTTTCAAAGCTTCTTGTTTTTTAGATAGGACATTTCGGACTGCCGTTGCCATCCGTTTTTCCTGATTTTGCAAATGAGCTAATAGATCCAACTTGGTCACAGGTGTTGCTAGTTCAGCAGCAGCTGTTGGTGTGGCAACGCGACGATCTGCAACAAAATCTGCCAAGGTCACATCCGTCTCATGCCCCACACTAGAAATAACTGGCAAACGAGATTCAAAAATGGCTCGTACCACAATTTCTGCGTTAAAGGCCCAGAGATCCTCTATGGAACCACCACCACGACCAATAATCAGCAAATCCAAATCGTCTCGTTGATTAGCACGCGCAATATTTCGAGCAATTTCTTCTGCTGCCCCTTCACCTTGCACCTTAGTTGGATAAAGCAGGATATCGACACCTGGGAATCGCCTGCTGACGGTCGTGATAATATCTCGAATCACGGCTCCACTGCGACTGGTTACTACACCAATTCTCTTAGAAAATTGGGGCAGAGCTTGCTTGAAGCGTTCTTGAAACAGACCTTCTTCTGTCAATTTTTTCTTGAGTTGTTCAAACTGAATCGCAAGCGCACCAACTCCATCAGGCTCTGCCTTTTCAATGATGATGGAGTAGCTACCGCTCGGTTCATAGACCTGTACACGCCCAATCACATTGATCTTCATCCCTTCTTCCAGGTCGAAACCTAATTTCTGATAAATCCCAGACCAAATAGTCGCTTGAATAACTGCATGGTCATCCTTTAGGGAGAAATATTGGTGAGTAGGTCGTTTACGAAAGTTGGAAACTTGACCAGTTAAATAGACCCGTTCCAAGTAAGGGTCTTTATCGAATTTCATTTTCAGATACTTGGTCAAAGTTGTTACCGATAAATACTTTTCCATCTCCACCTACTATTCATTTTCTTGCTCTTTCATGGGTATTATTATACCAAAAATATGCCTAAAAATCTCCATTTATGTACCATTATGAGGGAAAAATAAAAAAAGGAGGCAAGGCCTCCACATCTGATTATTTGCTGTTTCGAGCTTCTTCCAAAATCTTTTCAATCTTGGTCGTCAACAGGTCGATAGCCACCGTATTGCTGACCCCTTCAGGAATGACGATATCAGCATAACGCTTGGTTGGCTCGATAAACTGATGATACATAGGTTTAACCACACCTAAGTACTGGTCAATAACGCTATCAAGGCTACGACCTCGCTCCTCCATATCGCGCTTGATACGACGAATAATGCGCACATCATCATCTGTATCCACAAAAATCTTGATATCCATCAAATCGCGCAGGCGCTTGTCCTCCAAGACCAAAATGCCCTCAACGATAAAGACATCTTGAGGCTCCTGACGATAAGTCTTGTTGCTTCGTGTATGCTCTGTATAGTCATAAGTCGGAATGTCCACCGGACGCCCTGCCAACAATTCCTTAATCTGCTCAATCATCAAGTCTGTATCAAAGGCAAAAGGATGGTCGTAGTTGGTTTTGACACGCTCTTCAAAGGTCAAATGAGACTGATCCTTGTAGTATGAATCATGCTCAATCATGGAAATCTTTTCATCAGGGAAATGCGATAAAATGGCTCTTGAAACACTGGTCTTACCACCACCAGAACCACCTGTCACTCCGATAATGATTGGTCTATTTTGCATGCTATCCTCCGTTTTTTTATCCGTCGTCTATTCTATCACATTTTTTGCAAAATTTATAGTCTGATTTGGATAGTCTAGGGGAAATAACACTACCTACACCTCAGTTAGACTAGCTAAAAACCTTCCTTGGCTTGTAGAGATGGTCTCGCTTCTCTAGAATGGCTAGCAATTTATCATCTTCAAAAGCAGCCAATTCTTGTTCTGTTTGTTCGAGTTCGATAAAACGACCAAAGCGCACTTCTGTAGCCTCA
>CABTZI010000063.1:0-7542 GCA_902489265.1 uncultured Streptococcus sp. | reverse complement strand
TGACGTGGTTTGAAGAGATTCTCGAATAGTATAAAGTTCTTATAAGAGGTGGTTGAAGTTGTTCAACTGTTTTTTGAGTATAAACAGTCTTTGAGAACGTAAAAAAGCATAAGTTCAGGTCTTCAAAACCTTGTTCTTATGCTTTTTATCATAGAAATATTTGCTGAATTTTCTCTTAAAATGAAACCTTATCTTCATCTAGAGCTTGTTAGTTATCCTGCTTTTCCGATTGCGAGTGCATAGATAAAGAAGATGGCGAAGCCAAAGAGGAAAATCAATCCTGCAATGGCAAGGTGTTTGAGCCAAGAAGGAAGATTTTTGTTTTCACGCGTTACCAAGGCGTAGTTTAAAAGAGCGAAGAATGGTGTTGTCAGGAAAGAACCAATCATGGCAAAGCGGAGCATGGTTGAAACTTGACCAGCGAAGAACTTGATAATGACGATACCGATAATAGCAGTAATGGTCATCCAGATGTTCAAAGATTTACGATTGTCTTCTTTTTGACTGATTAGCAGTCGGAGAGATTCCTGATTGACACGAGAGTAACCATCGATAACAGTGATAACTGTTCCAAAGATACATAGGAAGGCAATAAAAGTAATCAAGTAACGGGACCATTCTCCAAGAACAGAGGCATACATGCCCACGAATTGAGAGATGTATTTGGCTGAAGCGGCTTCAACTGCTTGCCCTGTAGGATACTGAATTAGTGCTCCCAGTGCTACAAAGAACACAGCTAGGATGGCTGTTCCAATGTAACCAACGTTAAAGTCAAATAGAGCGTCCTCTGTGTTAAAGTTGACGGTCTTTTTCTTTTCAGCAGACCAAAGTGAATTGATAGCTGAAATTTCAATAGGAGCCGGCATCCACCCTAAGAGGGAAACGATGAAGGGTAGAGCTGCCATTTGCCAAGGTGTTTTCTCGACAAAATTAGAACTGTATTCTGGATGCTTGACCGCCGCGATGATAACTGCAAGAACAGTTGCAATGGTCAAAGCTGACATGATCCATTTTGCCATGCCGTCTAAGAGTTTGTAGCCTCCAAAGAGTAACATAGCCCAAATGATGGCAACGAGAATGAGGGACCACTGAGTGATGCTAAGACCGATCATTGGGAAGGCGCTGGCGATGATAGCTGAGCACAGAATGGCGACACCAGCTGTGTTGACCATAGCCGAAAAGATATTGAGGATAAAGAAAATCCAGAGATAGAGTTTTCCTTTTTCGGCATAACCTTCAACCAAAGTCTTTCCAGTATCAGCGGTGTATTCAGCACCAAAACGGAAAAATGGATATTTAAAGACATTGGCTAAGATGACCAAGAGGAGTAGCGACCACCCATAAGAACCACCAGCTTGAGTAGAAGATACAATGTGAGAACCTCCAACAGCGGCAGAAGCCATTAGGATTCCAGGTCCCATTGCTTTTAGTTTACTTGTCCAGGTTGATTGATTTAACGAAATAGCTTGCGACATGATAAATACTCCTTTTTGAATTTTCAGAATAATCTGGATATGTAATCTATATTCTACAAAAAACTTTAGGAAAATGCAAGAATATTTTGAAAAAAGATAGAAAATTACAGAAAATTTACAAAGAAGATCTGAAAATAACCGCTATGATAGAAAGGTGCAGCAGGATACAGAAAAACCGAGAAGTTTCTTTCTCGGTTTTGCTTATTATGAGGTTCTTACTTTTTATGCTCCAAGAGTTGATTGATGTGATCTACTTTTTTAGCCTCTCTTTTATAGAGAATAGCCCAGATGATGAGATAGACAATCGCAAACTCGATAATGAGTTGGAGATAGAAAATCCAGTGGAAGGGGAACCAACCTGCTAGGGTTGCTAATGGGATAAAGCCAGCCAGCATAAGGAAGAAATGGGAAAGCGTCGCACGAAGCATGCTCCAGTCACGCTTGAACAAGTTATTGCCAAAACTAAAGAGAATGCCGATGGCTGCCCAGATAAGGGTACAGTAGAGCAAGATTAGGGCACCGTGAACCTGATGTTGAGCCATCACTTGGCCGATGATAGAGTAGGGATTTAGTGGTGCGTAGGTATTTGGTGCATAAATGAGTGAAAAGATGATAGAGAGGATGAGGCCGATGAGGACACCAGTAGCTGCGTCGTGGAAGATTTGTTTTTTCATAGTTCTAATTTCTCCTTGATGGTTTTTAGATAACGGCGTGAAGAGTAGGTGAAGCTTTCGTTTTTCAAGAAAATTTCAACCAGGCCGTTGGGCGTAAGCTTGAGATGGGAGATGGAGTCGATATTGATGATTTCTGATTGGGAAATTTGAATAAAAGTTGTTGGCAGAATTTCAAGGACCTGATAGAGTCGCAAATCAATGGTGTAGGTCTGATTCGCCGTTTCTGCTAGAACCTTTCGATTCTCGATATAGAAGCGTTGTATCTTACCAATCTTAACTAGATAGACCTGATTATCGATTTTCCCTTTAATTGTTTCTGTTCGGTCAAGATTTTCTGCGAACTCGATGACTTTCTGGATTTTATCGGTTTCTTGAGGCGCTTGGACAATCAGTCTTTCCTCTTCGTAAGTTTCACTAATCTGTAGTTCTACTTTCATAAATTTCTCTCCTTGTTTTTCATACAAAATTGTGATCACTTCTTGTACACCTTTATTAAACACTATTTTTCAGCCCCTTGCAAGGGACTTTGTCTATGTGGAGGGATTTGTATCCTATGTGGTGCTTGCTTTTCTGTCCTATCTGAAATATGGTATAATAGCACTAATCAATTTCTAGGAAAATAGATACGGAAAGGGGCTGAAAAATGTCTCATATTATTGAATTGCCAGAGGTGTTGGCAAACCAAATCGCGGCTGGAGAGGTTATCGAGCGTCCAGCTAGCGTTGTTAAGGAGCTGGTAGAAAACGCCATTGACGCGGGTTCTAGTCAGATTATCGTTGAAATTGAAGAAGCTGGTCTCAAGAAGATTCAAATCACAGATAATGGTCATGGAATTGCCCACAATGAGGTGGAATTGGCCCTGCGTCGTCATGCGACTAGTAAGATAAAAAATCAAGCAGATCTCTTTCGGATTCGGACGCTTGGTTTTCGTGGTGAAGCCCTTCCTTCTATCGCGTCTGTCAGTGTACTGACTCTGTTGACGGCGATGGATGGTGAGAGTCATGGGACTAAGCTCGTTGCGCGTGGGGGAGAAGTAGAAGAAATCATCCCAGCGACCAGTCCGGTGGGAACCAAGGTTTGTGTGGAGGACCTTTTTTTCAACACGCCTGCCCGCCTCAAGTATATGAAGAGCCAGCAGGCGGAGTTGTCTCATATCATTGATATTGTCAACCGTCTGGGCTTGGCCCATCCTGAGATTTCTTTCAGCTTGATTAGTGATGGCAAGGAAATGACGCGGACAGCTGGGACTGGTCAATTGCGCCAAGCTATCGCAGGGATTTACGGTTTGGCGAGTGCCAAGAAGATGATTGAAATTGAAAATTCTGACCTTGATTTCGAAATTTCAGGTTTTGTGTCCTTGCCTGAGTTAACTAGAGCCAACCGCAACTATATCAGTCTCTTCATCAATGGCCGTTATATCAAGAACTTTTTACTCAATCGTGCAATTCTTGATGGCTATGGCAGTAAGCTCATGGTGGGCCGTTTTCCACTGGCTGTCATTCACATCCATATCGACCCTTATCTAGCAGATGTCAATGTGCATCCAACCAAGCAAGAGGTGCGGATTTCCAAGGAAAAAGAACTGATGACCCTGGTTTCAGAAGCTATTGCAAATAGCCTCAAGGAACAAACCTTGATACCAGATGCCTTGGAAAATCTTGCCAAATCGACCGTGCGCAATCGTGAGAAGGTGGAGCAGACCATTCTCCCACTCAAAGAAAATACGCTCTACTATGAGAAAACTGAGCCGACAAGACCTAGTCAAGCTGAGGTGGCTGATTATCAGGTAGAATTGACTGATGAAGGACAGGATCTAACCCTCTTTGCCAAGGAAACCTTGGACCAATTGACCAAGCCAGCAAAACTGCATTTTGCAGAGAGAAAGCCTGCTAACTACGACCAGCTAGATCACCCAGAGCTAGATTTAACCAGTCTGGATAAGGCCTATGATAAGCTGGAGCGAGAAGAATCATCAAGCTTCCCAGAGTTGGAATTTTTCGGTCAGATGCACGGGACTTATCTCTTTGCCCAAGGGCGAGATGGACTTTACATCATAGACCAGCATGCGGCTCAGGAACGGGTCAAATACGAGGAATACCGTGAAAGCATTGGCAATGTTGACCAGAGTCAGCAACAACTCCTAGTGCCCTATATCTTTGAATTTCCAGCGGATGATGCCCTCCGTCTCAAGGAAAGAATGCCTCTCTTAGAGGAAGTGGGTGTCTTTCTAGCAGAGTACGGGGAAAATCAATTTATTTTACGTGAACATCCTATTTGGATGGCAGAAGAAGAGATTGAATCAGGCATCTATGAAATGTGCGACATGCTACTCTTGACCAAGGAAGTTTCGATCAAGAAATACCGAGCAGAGCTAGCCATCATGATGTCCTGCAAGCGATCTATCAAGGCCAACCATCGTATCGATGATCATTCAGCTAGACAGCTCCTTTATCAGCTCTCTCGATGTGATAATCCCTACAACTGTCCCCACGGACGTCCTGTTTTGGTGCATTTTACCAAGTCGGATATGGAAAAGATGTTCCGACGTATTCAGGAAAATCACACCAGTCTCCGTGAGTTGGGGAAATATTAAACTAAAAGGAAAATTATGTACGAATATTTAAAAGGAATCATTACCAAAATCACTGCTAAATACATTGTTCTTGAAGTCAACGGTATCGGTTATATCCTGCATGTGGCCAATCCTTATGCTTATTCAGGTCAGGTTAACCAAGAAGCTCAAATTTATGTGCATCAGGTCGTACGTGAGGACGCTCATCTGCTTTATGGATTTCGCTCAGAAGACGAGAAAAAGCTCTTTCTCAGTTTGATTTCGGTATCTGGGATTGGTCCTGTATCAGCTCTTGCTATTATCGCTGCCGATGACAATGCTGGCTTGGTTCAAGCCATTGAAACCAAGAATATCACCTACTTGACCAAGTTCCCTAAAATTGGCAAGAAAACAGCCCAGCAGATGGTGCTAGACTTGGAAGGCAAGGTAGTAGTTGCAGGAGATGACCTTCCTGCCAAGGTCGCAGTGCAAGCTAGCGCTGAAAACCAAGAATTGGAAGAAGCCATGGAAGCCATGTTGGCTCTGGGCTACAAGGCGACCGAACTCAAGAAAATCAAGAAATTCTTTGAAGGAACGACAGATACAGCTGAGAACTATATCAAGTCGGCCCTTAAAATGTTGGTCAAATAGGAGCAGAGCATGACAAAACGTTGTTCGTGGGTCAAGGTGACCAATCCGCTCTATATCGCCTATCATGATGAGGAGTGGGGACAGCCCCTCCATGATGACCAAGCATTGTTTGAGTTGTTGTGTATGGAAACCTATCAGGCTGGTCTGTCTTGGGAAACGGTACTAAACAAACGCCAAGCTTTCCGAGAAGCCTTTCATGGCTATCAAATTCAAGCAGTCGCAGAGATGATCGATACCGAATTGGAAGCCTTGCTGGATAATCCAGCCATCATCCGAAATAGAGCCAAGATTTTTGCTACACGCGCTAACGCCCAAGCCTTTCTACGACTACAGGAAGAATATGGCTCTTTTGATGCCTATCTTTGGTCCTTTGTTGAGGGGAAAACGATCGTTAACGATGTTCCCGATTACCGTCAAGCCCCAGCTAAAACACCCTTGTCTGAGAGATTAGCCAAAGATCTCAAAAAACGAGGCTTCAAGTTCACAGGCCCAGTCGCCATCTTGTCTTTTATACAAGCAGCAGGCCTAGTTGATGACCATGAGAATGATTGTGAGTGGAAAAGCGGTCATTAGTGTGTACAGATAGCTAGCATATCTGAGAATATAGAAAAAAGCTGAGAAATTTATCTCAGCTTTTTATACATACTAGTATATTTGTTAGAGTGAAGTCAGAAAAGTGATTCCACCTAAAATAACACCGGCTGAATTTGGAATGATTAATATCCAATCCTTCTTAGGTTCTTTTGTCCATCCATAAATAACCCAGATTAAGCAAGATATAGCAGCTGATAAAGGTTGAAATGGTTGAGCTTTATTTCCCTGTAAATTAGCGATAATTTGAGGAATGTAGGCAATAAATACTATAATTCCAATAAAGGCTCCAATAGAACCTACGATTCGATTAATTTTTTGTTTTGTCATATACACCTCCTTCAAAAGGATATCATAGAAATTAGCGAAATGCAATAAATTCAGATATAAATTGTAACGAAAACCAATACAAAAGCACAAAAATAGAGAAACTATTTATTTTTTGTTATAGTCAAAGCGAATGACTTGTTCCTGTGCATCTACATGAGCGTGGACTCCAAAGGGAACAATGGCTCTTGGAGTTGCGTGGCCGACATTCAGATTATAGACAATCGGGATATTGCTATCAATGATATCCAATAGTGCCTCTTTATAGTCGTCATAGAAAGTTTCATCCATAGGTTTTCCGACCAAGAGTCCACTGATGACCTCGAATATGCCAGTGTCCTTTAAATTTCGCAACATCTTTTTGAAGTCTTCGGACTCAGGCTTTTCTTCGCTTGTTTCTAGCAAGAGGATTTTTCCTGCCCAGTCTGATAAGTCAGGGAAGAGTTTGTACTTTTGGCAGAGGTCAGTGCTATCTGCGTATCGAGAATTGTCAAAGATATCGTAGAGGGATTCGAGACACCCACCGAGGATTTCTCCCTCGAACTGGGCATTTCCTTGCAACAAGTCAAAACCAGTGTTTGCATGACTGACACGAGCTGTCCCCAGAGCCTTGGGACTAAAATCAGTTCGTTCCTCATACCAAACGTCACTAGGGTGGATTTCTGAGATTCTTCCAGTCTCAATCAATTCTTTAAAGTAGTGAAAGCTATAGGGCAACATATCCTTGTCCAATTCACAAATATCTGCTAAAAAGGATTGCCCATAAAAAGTCTTGATTCCTAGTTTATGCAACATGAGATGGTTCATGGTTGTATCTGAGAAGCCAAGAAAAATCTTTTGTTTGATAACTTTTCCTAGTTGGTCATTTTCAAAAAGATAGGGCAACAAACGATAGGTATCGTCTCCACCGATGGCACATAGGATCATGTCGATGCTATCATCGGAAAAGGCTTGCATCAAATCCTCTGCACGCGCTTCAGGATGGTCCTTGATAAAGTCTAAGCCTTTTAACGAATGGGGTAAAAAGATAGGATTAAGTCCTGAGTCCTTGAGACGTTGGACACCCAAATCCACTTCGTGTTTGACAAAGTCTTCTCCTATAATGCCACTAGATAAACTAACAATACCAACAGTAGAAACCATATCTCATCCTCCTAGAAATAGATTGATACTCTTCGAAAATCAAATTCAAACCACGTCAGCTTTGCCTTGCCGTACTCAAGTACAGCCTGCGGCTAGCTTCCTAGTTTGCTCTTTGATTTTCATTGAGTAT
>CABTZI010000062.1:0-7631 GCA_902489265.1 uncultured Streptococcus sp. | reverse complement strand
TGTTGGTTCTTCTGTTTGGTGTTGAGCCATGAGGCGTTTCAAAGCACCACGTTGGTCAAATGCAAGAGCTGAGATGATACCATTTTCATCAGAAAGTTTTTCTAAGCGTGCACGTTTTTGTTCTGTTAAAGCCATTTTATACCTCTTTTACTTTTAATTGATCATATAGAGCTTGATAGTTGGCCATGTTGACATGACCAGTCATTTTTTCTTGAGCATTAAGCATTCCAAGGACATTTGCCTTGATGAGTAATTCTGCATCCGATTCTTTGTAAAGAAGTCCTGAAGAAATTCCTGCCACAGTAGAGTCTCCAGATCCGACAGGGTTGACTATCTGAATTCCAGGAATATCTACCTTGTAGAAAGTGTCACTATGTTTGGCAAAAGCACCGTTGGCACCAAGCGAAACGATAATCCATTCAATCCCTGCAAACAAAGGTTCTTGAAGGACTTCTTTTAATTCATCCAAATCTTCAGAAACTTCTCTTCCAAGAAGCTGAGATAATTCCTCATTATTTGGTTTGATGACTGTTGGTTTATGTGGTGATTCAAGAACCGCCTGAAGTGCTGCACCAGAGCAGTCCAAGACAACAGGCTTGCTAGCTTGATTAGCAAGTTCTACCAAGCTTGCGTAGTAATCAACTGGAAGGCCAGCTGGCAGACTACCTGAGATAGCTACTACTTCAACTGACTCCAAGAGTTTTTTGAAATGCTCCAAAAAGTCTTGACCTTCCTGTTCCAATACCTCAGGACCTTTTTCAAGAACTTCTGTTTGGTTGTCTCCGTGGAGAATAGCGATACAGTTACGAGTTTCTCCCTGAATTGAGAAGAAATCTTTCTTTACTTGATTATCGATATGTTCAACCAAAAAATCACCAAGTTTACCACCCACTAAACCAGTAGCAAGAACAGAATCTCCAAATTCTGAAAGTACTCGGGTAACATTGAGTCCCTTACCACCAGCCGTTTTGGTTACATCCACCACACGATTGATAGTATCAATCTTCAACTCATCCAAGGGATAGGAAATATCAATGGATGGGTTCATTGTGACTGTTAAAATCATAAGTCACCTCTTAATCGTGGTATTCTCCGCGATCCCATTTTTCAAGGAATTCAGTGAAGAAGTTTGCGTCTGTTTGTTTAGCATTGTGACTTTCAACGTGTTCAATTTTCGCAATCAATTTTTTGTTTTCTTCAGTTGGTTTGTATTCAGCATGGATGAAAGCTTCGATGATATCACACATGAGCAATTCACCAGTAATCTTACCACCAAAACCGATAACGTTGGCGTTCAATTGTTCTTTAGCATAAAGGGCGGTTGTCATATCACGAACCAAGGCAGAACGAACACCTGGGACTTTATTTACAGCGTTATTGATACCAACACCAGTACCACAGATACAAACTCCAAGATCAGCTTGACCACTAGTTACAGCTTCCCCTACTTTTTTACCAAAGATTGGGTAGTGAGTACGTGTATGGTCATATGTACCAAAGTCAATGACTTCATATCCTTTTGATTTCAAAAATTCTGAAACCGCCATTTTTTCATCTGTTACGATGTGGTCACATCCAATTGCAATTCTCATTAGTTATTCCCTCCGATTAATTATATAAATCTAATATCATTTATCCCTACTCAAGAAAAATCAAGATTAGCTTAGGAAGCGAGCAGCAAGCATAACTGTGGTTAGCTAAAGTGAGCTGACGACAGATTATCTTGATTTTTGAAGAGTATTAGCACATTTTGTTCAACATATCGACCCTAATTTGGTGACGTCCACCATCGTATTTTCCGTTAACAAATCCTTTAGCAATGTTTTTAGCCAATTCATCACCAACAAGTTGTGCACCCATAGTGATCATACGTGAGTTGTTGTGACCACGAGTCATATAAGCTGAACGTTCGTCAGATACTTCTGCAGCAACCATTCCTTTGATCTTTGTTGCGACCATAAATGGACCAGCTCCATAAGCATCAATCACAATACCAAGATTTTGTTCTTCTTTGTTTACTTCTGCAGCAACAGCAAGAGTCACATCAACAAAGTCTTGACCTTCAGCTGTAACATCCACAACGTGGAAGTTTTCTTTTTCCAAGAAGTCTTTCACAACTTCTTTCAATCTCAAACCTGCAGCATCTGCACCGATAACAATAGACATATTGTATACTCCTTTTATTTTTCTAGGCTAGTAAAGACTTTTATGGTTAGATGTTTACCTACAAAATCTTTCTAGCACTTTATTGACAAATTGGATTGAACGAGATGAATGACACCTTATTCAAGTTTAGGAAATCAGTTTCCTAGAAATAATTCTTCTCCACGAAAGAGAATATAACAAGTGATTGTTTGTTTGTTGCAAACATCATTTGTTGCTTACAAACATAATATACTCCTATTCCCGAAAAAAGTCAACAGTTAATGTTTGTTTTTGTGTTTTTTTAACTAAAAAATTTCGATATCAAAACCAATTTGATCCGCTTGACCAGGTTCTAGGAGACGAACATTCTTCTTATCTTCTAGATGATCTCCTTCTTCAAGGGATGTTGACAAGCCAGACCATGGTTCAAAGGCAATGAAAGGACCTTTATTCAAAGTTGACCAGATGATGAGGTTTGGAAACTCTGCAAAGTGCACTTTCAATCCCTTATCATGTTTACGAGAACGAAGGGCAATTGTTCTAGATTGCAAGTCATCTAAGGTGACTGCATCCGTGCTGAAAAGATCATAGCTGAGGTCTAATTCTTTTTGACCCTCTAGCCATGGACTTCTATCTTGAAAATCAAGCATACCCGTTTCTGGGAAAGGACGTGGAACAGAGCAAGTCTCTTCTTTCTCAAACTCTAAATAGTAATCTTCATAGACTTCATCATCCAGTAAGGGACAATTAAAGCCTGGATGTCCACCAATAAAGTAAGGCAGGACCTTGCTAGTTTCTTTATTAAATATTTTGTATTGAGTTCGTACTGTCTTGCCAGTAAGGCTATAAGTGATTTCTAGGCGGAAATGATAAGGGTAGTTCTGATAGCTATTCTCATCGTCTTCAATTGCAAAAGTTACACTCTTGTCTGTCTGTTCAACTAATTCAAATTCTTTCTTACGGATCAGACCATGACGGGGAATCTTTCCTTTGATTTCTTTCCCCTTCTCATCTATATAAACGGCTGTATCTGCTCTCAATGAACCACAAATGGGAAAGAGAACAGGAGCTTGTCCACTCCAATAAGTAGCATCCCCTTGCCACAAATACTCCAGTCCCTCAGCATCTTTTATAGAAGAAAGAGCCCCACCAAAACTGTTAAATTGAACTCTTAATTGTTCTGATTTTAATTCAATTACCATTGTTTTCTCCGATTTCTTGATAGTTTATAAAAAACTAGGCTGTCACTCCTAATGGTATGACAACCTAGTTTCAACAATTTACATTTTATAGGAGCGCATTATTTTGCTTTTGCTGCGTACTCTTCGTTACGTTTGATCATTTGTTTTCTGTACCATGCAAAGATACCGATATAGAATACAAGGAAGACTACAGCACCAAGGATTGCTTTGATATCACCTGTTGTAGTGTTACCAATTGTCCAACCAAGAAGTTTTTCGATTGGTCCTTCAAGAGTTGAGTGAGTGATCAATTGAGTTTCGCTCACACCTGCTGGGAAGGCACCTACACCTTTAGCAAGTTCTGTTGCAAATGGTGCGATAAGTGTACCTGAAAGAAGGAAGAGTGGCAACAAGAGTGTTCCGAAGATAATCATACGGAGCAATTTACCACGTGTTACAACCAAGAGAGCTGGAGTAACACCCATTGCGATGATACCTGCAAGTGGCAAGATACCATTTCCGACTTTTGAAAGAAGTACAGCTTCAATCAACATAATTGGTGCAAGTACGTTAGCACAAGCCCAGATTTCAGCACGACCAGCGATGAATGGCCAGTCAAGACCGATGTTAAATTTACGTCCTTGAAGACGTTTAGTAGCAACGTTTGTAATACCTTGTGAAAGTGGTTCTACGGCAGCGATGAACCATGAACCGATAAGTGAGAAGAGTTCCAAAGATACACCGGCAGTCAAACCAAGAGACAACCATCCTCTGATAACAAGACGCCATTTATCTGCATCTGCAACCCCTGCAATTGGATGTGGAGTTCCCATAATACCGATAACAATACCAAGAATGAAACCGATAAAGAATTTAGATCCCCAGAAACCGATTTTCTTGTTCAATTTAGCAGCATCAAAGTCATATTTATCAAGGCCTGGGAAGAATTTCTCAAAAATCTTATCCAAAACCATGATAACTGGGTTCATCATGTAGTTCATGTGAGTTGATGTCATTGGTGATGAACTTGGTGCGTTAAGAAGGTCGTCAAATGTAGGTTTCATCAAGTCAGAGTTGATAATTTTCAACACACCGACAAGGACAATAGCTGCTGTAGCAATCAAGAGTGAAACCCCTTGGCTCACGCCGTTGTTGTCCGCATACCATTTAATCAAAAGACCTGTGATAGACAAGTGCCAGATATCAAAGATATCAACGTCAAGTGTATCTGTTTTCTTCATGGCTAGCATCACTACGTTGACAATCAACATGATAAGCAAGAAGTAAAGTGTCCAAGCAGATCCCCAAGTGATTGTTGCAAGTGGTGCCCAACCAACGTCAGTGATACTCAATTGGATACCAGTATTTTCAACGAATTTTGCAAGTGATGCTGAGAAAGCACCATTTAGCATACCGATGATAGCACCGATACCTGTAAGAGCGATGGCAAGTTTGATACCACCTTCAAGCGCTTTGGAGAATTTCACTCCAAAAAGTAGAGCCAATATTGTCAAAATGATTAACATGATGACAGGACCACCCATATCTAAGACGGGTGTAAAGACCTTTTTGATTAGGTCAAAGATTGCATCCATAACAGTTCCTCCCTTTTTTATGTTATATGAATGTTAACAAATTAAAATTAGCTTAATCCGTGTTCTTTAATAGCTGCTTCAATATTGTCAAATACTGGAGCACTCATAGCTGGAATACGGAATAAGATTGGTCCAGCTTCGATAACTGGGATACCTGGTTCAAAACCAAGATCTGTCGCAGCAATTGGTGTGAAGATGTCATAACCTTTGATAAGGTCTTCGTTAACGTCTTTTACCATAACAGCATCACAGTGAACATCAAAACCACGGTTTGAAAGTTCTTCTTCAAGAGCACTTTTAATTTGGTGGCTTGAGTTAACACCTGCACCACAGGCAGCAAGAATTTTAATCATATGGATTTCCTCCGATTTAATATTTTTAATAGACAAGATTAAGCAATTACTTCAGCAATATAAGCATAGAGGGCTTCTGGTTCAGAAATTTTTGATAGGTCTTCAAGATGACCATTTCCAGTAAAGAAGTCCATCAACTGAGCAAGAATGTTCGTTTGACTTGAACTTGAGTTATTAATGATAAAGAAGAGCAAGGATACCTCTACTTCCTTATCTGGTGCAATCATATTGTGGAAAGTCACTGGTTTATCCAATCGAACGACCACAACTTTTTCAGCTAGATTATGAACAATATCTGTGTGAGGAATAGCCACATTCGGCAAATCCTTACCCAAAAATTCCATATCTAGGCCAGTTGGAAATGACTTTTCACGCGTGATCAAGGCTTCACGATAGGTTGGAGTTACGATTTCTCGTTCTTCCAATAAAGTAGCAACCTGATCAAAGAGATGTTCTTGATTATCCGCTTCTAAGCAAAACACAAGGTTTTTGTCAAAGAAATGATCTAATCCCATAAGGTTTTCCCTTCTTTCCATTAACTTTATGCTATAAGTATAACACTATATGAAACCGTTGTCAACGATTTTCTGTTGTTTTTTGTCTCTTTTTTTATATTTTTGTTGTTTTTTTGGTTTGTTACATAAAAACAAACACATAAGCAAACATTTCAAACATTTTTTCTGTTCTAGAAACTAAAAAAGCAGACCATTTAAGCCTGCTTTACGATTGATTCTTATATAAATTTCCTATGAAGAAGGAAAGGCATTTCTGATAACTTATTCTTCATCCATACTCAAGACGCTGAGGAAGGCTTCTTGTGGGACTTCAACTGATCCGATAGCTTTCATACGTTTCTTACCAGCTTTTTGTTTTTCAAGGAGTTTGCGTTTACGAGAAACATCACCACCATAACATTTAGCAAGTACATTCTTACGAAGGGCCTTGATATCAGTACGAGCTACAATCTTGTGTCCAATAGCTGCTTGGATTGGAACTTCAAATTGTTGACGAGGAATAATTTTCTTGAGCTTATCAACGATGAGTTTTCCACGTTCGTAGGCAAAATCCTTATGAACGATGAAACTGAGGGCATCCACCTTGTCTCCATTGAGAAGGATATCCATTTTGACCAGCTTAGATGGGCGATACTCTGACAATTCGTAGTCAAAGCTTGCATAACCACGAGTTGAAGATTTGAGCTTATCAAAGAAATCAAAGACGATTTCAGCAAGTGGAATTTGATAGATGACATTAACACGATTATCATCAATATAGTCCATAGTTACAAAGTCCCCACGCTTGCGCTGAGCTAGCTCCATTACTGCTCCGACGAACTCCTGTGGTACCATGATTTGCGCCTTAACATAAGGCTCTTCAATAGTCGAAATCTTAGTTGGGTCTGGAAACTCAGATGGGTTAGACACATCCATAGACTCACCGTCGGTCAAATTAACTTTGTAAATAACAGACGGAGCTGTCATGATGAGGTCGATGTTGAACTCACGTTCCAAACGTTCTTGGATAACATCCATATGGAGAAGTCCAAGGAAACCACAACGGAAACCAAATCCAAGTGCCTGAGATGTTTCTGGTTCAAACTGAAGACTAGCATCATTCAGTTGCAATTTTTCAAGCGCTTCACGTAGGTCATTATACTTGTTTGACTCAATTGGGTAGAGACCTGCAAAAACCATAGGATTCATCTGCTTGTAACCATGTAATGGCTCTGCCGCAGGATTGGTTGCCAAGGTAACAGTATCACCCACACGAGTGTCTTGAACCGTCTTGATAGAAGCCGCAATATAACCAACGTCACCAGTCGCAAGGAAATCACGACCAACTGCTTTGGGTGTAAAAATACCGACTTCGGTCACATCAAAGGTCTTGCCATTGCTCATGAGCTGAATCTTATCACCAGGTTTGACCACTCCATCCATAACACGCACTTGGAGGATAACTCCTCGGTAAGCATCGTAAACAGAGTCAAAAATCAAGGCCTTCAGTGGTGACGTCACATCACCTGTTGGCGCTGGCACTTTTTCTACGATTTGCTCAAGAATTTCTTCGATACCGATACCAGCCTTGGCAGAAGCCAAAACTGCTTCACTGGCATCCAAACCAATGACATCTTCAATCTCTGTACGCACGCGCTCAGGATCTGCAGCTGGTAGGTCAATTTTGTTAATGACTGGCATGATTTCCAAATCATTGTCCAAGGCCAGATAAACATTGGCAAGGGTTTGAGCCTCAATCCCTTGGGCAGCATCAACCACCAAAATAGCTCCTTCACAGGCAGCTAGCGAACGTGAAACTTCATAGGTAAAGTCCACGTGCCCCGGTGTAGATCGGAAGAGCAC
>CABTZI010000061.1:0-7640 GCA_902489265.1 uncultured Streptococcus sp. | reverse complement strand
ATTGCCAGTAGAAGTGGTTCAGTATGGCGCAGAACAGGTCTTTCGTCGTTTTGAACGAGCTGGCTACAAACCAAGTTTCCGTGAAAAAGACGGCCAACGTTTTGTGACCGATATGCAGAATTTTATCATTGACCTTGCCTTGGATGTCATTGAAGATCCAATTGCCTTCGGACAAGAATTGGACCATGTCGTTGGTGTTGTAGAGCACGGATTATTCAACCAAATGGTGGATAAGGTCATCGTTGCTGGACGAGACGGGGTTCAGATTTTAACTTCAACAAAAGCAAAATAACTAAAATAATAAGGAGATACACTATGTCAAAATTTAATCGTATTCACTTGGTGGTATTGGATTCTGTAGGAATCGGTGCTGCACCAGATGCCAATAACTTTGTCAATGCAGGGGTTCCTGATGGAGCTTCTGACACACTGGGACACATTTCTAAAACAGTTGGTTTGAATGTCCCAAACATGGCTAAAATCGGTCTAGGAAATATTCCTCGAGAAACTCCTCTTAAGACTGTTCCAGCTGAAAGCAATCCAACAGGATATGCAACAAAATTAGAAGAAGTATCTCTTGGTAAGGATACTATGACTGGACACTGGGAAATCATGGGACTCAATATTACTGAGCCTTTCGATACTTTCTGGAATGGATTTCCAGAAGAAATCTTGACAAGAATCGAAGAATTCTCAGGACGCAAGGTTATTCGTGAAGCTAACAAACCTTACTCAGGAACAGCCGTTATCGATGACTTTGGACCACGTCAGATGGAAACTGGAGAGTTGATTATCTATACTTCAGCTGACCCTGTTTTGCAAATTGCTGCCCACGAAGATATTATTCCTTTGGATGAATTGTACCGTATCTGTGAATACGCTCGTTCAATCACTCTTGAGCGCCCAGCCCTTCTAGGTCGCATCATTGCCCGCCCTTATGTAGGTGAACCAGGTAACTTCACTCGTACAGCAAACCGTCGTGACTTAGCCGTTTCTCCATTTGCACCGACTGTTCTCGATAAACTCAATGAAGCAGGTATCGATACTTATGCTGTTGGTAAAATCAATGATATATTTAACGGTGCTGGTATCAACCACGACATGGGCCATAACAAGTCAAATAGCCATGGAATTGATACACTATTGAAGACCATGGGTCTTGCTGAGTTTGAAAAAGGATTCTCCTTCACAAACTTAGTTGACTTTGATGCCCTTTACGGTCACCGCCGCAATGCTCATGGTTACCGTGATTGTTTGCATGAGTTTGATGAACGCTTGCCTGAAATTATCGCAGCTATGAGAGAGAATGACCTTCTCTTGATTACTGCGGACCACGGGAATGACCCAACCTATGCAGGAACAGATCACACTCGCGAATATATTCCACTTTTGGCTTACAGTCCTGCCTTTAAAGGAAATGGTGTCATTCCAGTTGGACATTTTGCAGATATCTCAGCGACAGTTGCGGATAACTTTGGTGTGGAAACTGCCATGATTGGGGAAAGTTTCTTAGATAAATTGGTATAAGATGACGCGATATGCTTTACTTGTTCGGGGCATTAATGTAGGTGGGAAAAATAAGGTTGTCATGGCGCAACTTCGTCAAGAACTGACAGAGTTGGGACTGGAAAAGGTTGAGACCTACATCAACAGTGGCAATATTTTCTTTACTTCGACAGCTTCCAAAGCCCAATTGGTTGAAAATTTAGAAGTTTTCTTTGAAGTCTATTATCCATTTATTAAGAGTTTTTCCCTACTGAGTCAGGAAGACTATGAAGCAGAGCTGAAGAATCTGCCAGATTGGTGGACCAAAGATTTGGCACGAAAAGACGTTCTCTTTTACACGGAGGGTTTGGATGTGGCTCAAGTCATTGGGAAAGTTGAAAGTTTGGAACTGAAAGATGAAGTGGTTCATTTTGGAAGACTTGGGATTTTCTGGGGGAAATTCTCTGAGGAATCCTACTATGCAACTGCCTATCACAAATACTTACTCAAGATGCCTTTCTACCGCCACATTACTATTCGTAATGCTAAAACCTTTGACAAAATTGGTCAAATGCTAAAAAAATAATAAAGGAGACACACAATGACATTTTTAAACAAAATCCATGAAACTGCTACTTTCCTGAAAGAAAAGGGAATTGCAGCCCCTGAGTTCGGTCTAATCCTTGGGTCAGGACTTGGAGAATTGGCAGAAGAAATCGAAAATCCAGTTGTAGTAGACTATGCTGAGATTCCAAACTGGGGCCGCTCTACAGTAGTCGGTCACGCTGGTAAATTGGTATATGGTGACCTTGCAGGTCGCAAGGTTTTGGCTCTTCAAGGACGTTTCCATTTCTACGAAGGAAATCCTCTGGAAGTCGTGACTTTCCCAGTACGTGTCATGAAAGTTCTTGGATGTGAAGGTGTCATTGTAACCAATGCTGCTGGTGGTATTGGATATGGGCCTGGTACTTTGATGGCTATCTCAGACCATATCAACATGACAGGTCAAAACCCATTGATGGGTGAAAACTTGGATGACTTTGGTCCTCGTTTCCCAGATATGTCTAAGGCCTACACACCAGAATACCGTGCTACTGCCCATGAAGTGGCTAAAAAACTTGGTATCAAGCTTGATGAAGGTGTCTATATCGGCGTTACTGGTCCGACTTATGAAACCCCAGCAGAAATTCGTGCCTATAAGACATTGGGAGCAGATGCAGTTGGTATGTCGACTGTTCCTGAAGTTATTGTTGCAGCCCACTCTGGCTTGAAAGTTCTCGGTATTTCATGTATTACTAACTTTGCAGCTGGATTCCAAGAAGAACTCAACCACGAAGAAGTTGTGGAAGTGACTGAACGTGTTAAAGGTGATTTCAAAGGCTTGCTGAAAGCGATTCTTGCAGAATTGTAAAAAAATTGGTGATGGTATTAGACTAGAAAGGGGGAGTTCTCATCGTCTTCAGTAGAGAAGATTGGGTTTGTTGTGATTAAAAGATGAACAAAAATCCAATCAACTACTATATCTTTAGTAAAAATTTATCACATGCTTATTTATCAATTATTGGTAAATAGGGGAAAATAAAAGAAAGTTAGAAAAGAATGAAAATCGGTCACCAAATAATGCGTTTTGGCATAAAAAAATTAAGTATCGGAGTTGTATCTGTTGCAGTTGGCTTTGCTTTTTTAGCACCGACAGGAATTTCTGCCAATGAAGGAAGTCCAGTTGTGAAAAACGAAACTCCTCTAGTAGTAAATGCAACGGATAGTCCGACAAAACTAGAAAATACTGAAAAAAAACAGGAAACGCCTCTTATAGAGGAAAGAGTGGCAGTTATCCAACCAGCTCCGGAAACAAAAGAAGTCCTTAAAAATCAGAAGGAAGAAGAAAAGCTGGAATCCCATAAAACAGAGCCTGCTCTAGTTCCTGAAGAAGTGAATAAAGAGGAAAATGTAAAGGATGAGTCTACAACTTCTCGTCCTGTGACAGCAGAAGATCTTTTGAAAATCTCAAAAGGGGAACTGCACTCAGAAAATGATTTGCTTGACAATTCTCTTTATGGTGAAAAAGTCCTTGATTTAGAAGGTGATGACGATCAGGATGGTATCAAAAATAAGGATGAGCTTTATGTTTATCGTAAAGATGGTAAGGACTATTTAGGATATAACAGTCATCCATTACTGGCAGACAGTGATGGAGACGGATTAGCAGATGGGGAAGATGATAATAAGAAACAATGGTATGTTACAGATCGAGATGCTCTTCTCTTTATGGAGTTATCCTATCGTGATGATGACTATATCGAAAAAATTCTAGATCATAAAAATCCATTTCCGAGTCTCTACTTGAATCGTCAAGAATATAAGATGATGCACAATGAGTTGGCCCCGTTTTGGAAGATGAAAAAAGCTTACCATACAGCTAGTGGTTTGGATGCTTATCTATTTGAAACTAAGAGTGATTTTCCTTATTTAAAAGACAATACTGTTCAAATGTTGGCTATACGTGGGACATGACTGAATGATGCCAAAGATTTGAGAACGGACTTGACCTTGCTAGGAGGAAATAAACCTGCACAAGCGGATGATATCCGTAATGTGGTAAAAGAATTGGCGCAGGATTCCAGCATTACCAATCTGTATATGACAGGTCATTCGCTAGGAGGTTACTTAGCTCAAATAGCAGCAGTTGAAGCCTATCAGAAATATCCTACTTTTTATAACAATGTTTTGAAAAAAGTGACAACATTTAATGCGCCTAAGGTCATTACTTCAAGGACAATCTGGAATGCCAAAAATGGTTTCTGGGATGTAGGACTAGAAAGTCGGAAGCTTGCTGTAAATGGAAAAATTAAACATTATGTAGTGGATAATGACAATGTGGTTACATCTGTGCTACAAAATGATAGTGATGTGGTGACATCTACAGGAAGCGCCAATGTTAAACACCGTTCGCGTGGCTATTTTGAAAGTCGCATGAATGATATTCCAAACTTTAATATTGGAAAACGAACAACATTGGACAAGCAGGGTTACCGTGATCCAAAACTGGAAAAAATTTCTTTCTTTAAGAAACAACAACTCCCTCTGTCATCTAGTCAACCAAGCGCTGAACCTCTTGAAAATATAGCTCTAGGGAAACGGGTTACCCAAAGTTCGACAGCTTTTGGAGGTGACGCTAGAAGGGCTGTAGATGGAAAAGTTGATGGGAATTATGCTCATCATTCTGTAACGCATACAGAGTTTCAATCTAAGCCTTGGTGGCAAGTCGATTTAGACAAGGAAGAAACGATTCGTCAAATCAATATCTATAATCGAACAGATACTGCTCAGGATAGGCTTACCAATTTTAATGTGATTCTTTTAGATAGTTCTGGAAAAGAAATTGAAAGAAAGCGCATTGCATCTCTGAAAGATATCTCTGCACAAATTGCAATTGACTATAAAAAAGCTCGTTTTGTCCGTATTGAGTTAGATGGTTACAATGCTCTCAGTCTCGCAGAAGTTCAAGTCTTGCGTGCTGAGAATATCGCATGGAAAAAGCAAGCACGCCAAAGTTCTACCGAGTTTGGAGGAGATGCTAGTCGTGCTCTAGATGGAAATACCAATAGTAACTACAGCCAGCAATCAATTACTCATACAAAATTTGAAAATCAGCCTTGGTGGGAAGTTGATTTAGGTCGTACAGAACAGGTAGGACTTGTCCGTCTTTATAATCGTGGAGATGGCGAGCTTTCCAAACGTTTGGCAGATTTTGATGTGATTTTATATGATGAAAAAGGGACAGAAGTTACTAGAAAGTATGTTTCTCGTTTAGAAGGAAATCGTCTAGATCTTCAGTTGGATGGCAAGTTGGGTCGCCGTGTCCGTATTCAATTGCGTCAGAAAAATCAAGCTCTCAGTCTTGCTGAAGTAGAAGTGTTTCGATTTATGGCTAAGAATGCTGTGACAACACCAACTTCTAAGCCAGTACAAGTGTTAAATTACACTCCTGTAAAAGATAAGACCTTAACTATTCAGCATAGTGGAGCTTACATTGCACGCTATTCTATAACTTGGGAAGAAGTTACAGTAGATAAAAATGGTCATTCAGTTGTTCGCAGTCATTCTTGGGAAGGAAATGGACGTAATCAGACTGCAGGTTTTGTCCTCAACCTCCCAATTAAAGAAAATATGAGAAATCTTCGAATTAAGATCGAAAAGAGAACAGGTCTTATCTGGAATAGATGGCAAACAATCTATGACAACAGACCTCTTCTCGCCCAACCACATCGAAAAATCACTCATTGGGGTACGACATTGAATTCCAAGGTGAGTGACGATGATGTCTTGTAGTCTGATGGTACAATGACAGTTAGATAATTTAGTTTATAAAAAAACTACCTGGGCTCGAATAGGACTCAGGTAGCTATCTGTGAGAGAATAAAATTAAACAGAAAGGTAGAGTAAGGTGTTCTGATTTGAACACGAGCGGAAAACTTTTCTAAAAACTTAGGAAGACAAACTAATGAAAGTCCATTTTATACTACATGAGAGTTTTGAAATCCCAGGTGCTTATCTAACTTGGGCTCAATCAAGAGGTCATGATATTGGAATAACAAAGGTTTATAAGGGAGAAGCTTTACCCCAAACAGTTTCTGATATTGATTTTCTTATCATTATGGGAGGACCTCAATCTCCTGATGAAGATAAAGAACATTTCCCTTATTATCATCCAAAAGAAGAAATTAGACTCATTCGACAAGCAATAGAAGAAGATAAGTATATTGTAGGTGTATGCTTAGGGGCGCAATTACTTTCTGAGGCTTATGGGGGTCAATATGAGCATAGTCCTGAAAGAGAAATAGGTGTATTCCCTATTAGGATGACTAGTCAAGGACTAGCAGATAAACACCTCAAACATTTTGGTAGCGAGCTTTTAGTTGGTCACTGGCATGGTGATATGCCGGGATTGACAGACGAAGCGGTAATCCTTGCTACCAGTCAAGGTTGTCCACGACAGATTGTTCGCTTTAGTCCTAAACATTATGCTTTCCAAGTGCATTTAGAGTTTGATTTAGAAGCGATTGATTTATTGATTGCTGCAGATAGTGAAGAACGATTGATAGAACAACATCAAACATTATCTTTTGTTCAATCACCCGAAGAATTGCGTGGTAACGATTATTCTGAAATGAATGCAAAATTGCATAATTTTTTAGATTCGCTTACAAATTAGAATTACAGACAAACTAGATATTTTAATTTGTGCTAGTTTTTACAAAATATCAAAAAAAAGAAAGGTAGAGTGAGGTGTTCTAATTGAACACGAGCGGAAAACTCGGAAAATAGATAATCTGACTGAGAAATCAGGACTTCTCGTCAGATTCCTAATTTTCAGTCGTTTTCTTGTCGCTCTTTGTATCATAAATTATGTCTATCCATATTGCTGCTCAGCAGGGTGAAATTGCTGATAAAATTCTTCTTCCTGGGGATCCTCTTCGTGCTAAATTTATTGCGGAGAATTTCCTTGAAGATGCTGTTTGTTTTAACGAAGTGCGTAACATGTTTGGCTACACTGGTACTTACAAGGGCCACCGTGTATCTGTTATGGGAACTGGGATGGGGATGCCATCTATTTCGATTTATGCGCGTGAGTTGATTGTTGACTACGATGTGAAAAAATTGATCCGTGTGGGAACTGCCGGTTCTTTGAATGAAGACGTTCACGTCCGTGAATTGGTTTTGGCGCAGGCAGCTGCAACTAACTCAAACATAGTTCGTAATGACTGGCCACAGTACGATTTCCCACAAATCGCTAGCTTTGATTTGTTGGATAAGGCCTACCATATCGCTAAAGAACTTGGTATGACAACCCACGTTGGGAACGTTTTATCATCTGATGTCTTTTATTCAAACTACTTTGAAAAGAACATCGAGCTTGGTAAATGGGGAGTCAAGGCTGTGGAAATGGAAGCAGCAGCACTTTACTATCTGGCAGCTCAATACCATGTTGACGCCCTTGCTATCATGACCATTTCTGATAGCTTGGTCAATCCAGAAGAAGACACAACTGCAGAAGAACGCCAAAATACCTTCACCGATATGATGAAGGTTGGTTTGGAAACCTTGATTGCAGAATAATTATAGCCAAAAAGGGGCTCTTTGTCAACTGTAGT
>CABTZI010000060.1:0-7692 GCA_902489265.1 uncultured Streptococcus sp. | reverse complement strand
TCAAAAAGTGGGCAAAGGCCTTATGAGTCTTTCTCCCAAGACGACTAGTCGCATAAGCCATAAAAGGCAGGGGTAGAATGGCAACCAAGGTCATCTGCCAAGAAATGCTAAAGAGCATGGTCAGCAAGGTCACTAGCGCCGTGATAGAGGCATCCACCGCAGACATAACACCACCCCCTGCGAGACGGGTTAAGGCATTGATATCGTTGGTTGCGTGTGCCATCAGGTCCCCCGTTCGATAGGTCTGATAAAAGGCTGGAGACATTTTTGTGAAATGCTCAAACAAGCGAGACCGCATAATCTGCCCCAAACGGTAGGAAGTTCCAAGGATATACATACGCCAAACATAGCGCAGATAGTACATCCCAAAAGCCGCAAGCAGCAAATAAAATAGGTCAAGAAGGAGGTCCTGCTGGGTTAATTGCCCCAATGTAATGGCATCAATGACCCTCCCCATGACCATAGGGGGAATGAGATTGAGGACGGAAACCAAGACCAGGGCCACAATACCGACTAGATATCGGCGTTTTTCTAACTTGAAAAACCACCAAAGTTTTTGAATAATGGACATAAAATCCCTTTCTGATTGCAAATAGAAACCTGAGGCCAAGACCCCAGGTTTTTCTTATTCATAGGTTACGACTGTAACGGCACCCTTGTCATACTCAGCGATAAAGATATTAGCTACATTGTCATGTCCTTGCTTGTTGAGGTTATCAAGCAACCACTCTTCGCTACGACCAATCGATTCCAAAACATCTACTTGGATCACACCGTCAGTCACAACTGGATACTTAGGATTTTCATCTCCCATTTGGACCACGATGAGTTGGCCATTTTGCTCTTGCACAGCTCGTTTAACTTGCTTCATCTGGAAAATTCCTTGACTACGAAGTTTGAGAGCAACATCTGCCGCAGACAAACCAACTGAACGACAGGCTTCTGGGTCAATCTGCCCATTTTTGATGAGCAGAGTCGGTTTACCATCAATCAAGCGTTTGACAAAACGAACATTGTTATTGAGCCATTTGAGGGTCAAGACCAAAATCGTCCACATCATCAAAATCACTGCATACTGGAGAATGCTGATAGAACTATTGTAAATCACCCCACCAATGATACCACCGAGAACATAGTTCTGAATTTGGTCTGTAGCAGAGTTAGGTGCTAGATTCCCCTTTCCTGTCACATTGATAACAAAAACAAGCGAGAAAAGACCCAAGGCCAGTTTGATTAAAATTTCCATGTAGTTGAGTGTCATTTGTTTACCTCCACCAATTCAATAGCGTCTGTTTGATGCAATTCTAATTTCTCTAAAAGATACTTGTCTGGTTGGCTCCCGTTCATGGCACGATAGAAATTTGAACCTACCTTGATAAGTGCTCCATCAGTGGCAGCTGAAGTATTGACATAAACTTCTGATTTATCCACTCCCAAGTCTTTAGAAATGACCTCTATGAAATGAAGGGAAGTTTGAAATTGATTGTTAGAGGCTTGATTGGTCTGGTATTTTGAGATTGTTACCAAAAGCATGGCTACCAAAGTCAAGGCCAAAATCATGACCAATTCACGAAACTTAGTTCCCTTTTTATCACGATAAGCCTTAAAAGCAAAAAATCCTGTGATAGCTAGGAGCACAATCCCAAAGCCAATCATGATGCCATTTTGCTGACTGATTTGGCTAAGTACATAGTCATATGAGTAAAATTTCATTTATTTTCACTCCCTTTCATAAAATCATTCTTCATTATAAACGAAAGAGAGTGATTTTTCAAGCCATACGTTGGGGAAATAGACCTTTTTTTGGTATAATAAAATCTATAATCTGAATGAAAAAGGTAACTTTATGAAACTTATCTCATGGAATATTGATTCCCTCAACGCAGCCCTAACTAGTGACTCAGCACGCGCGAAATTGTCCCAAGAAGTCCTACAAACCTTGGTCGCTGAAAATGCTGACATTATCGCTATCCAAGAAACCAAGCTTTCTGCAAAAGGGCCTACAAAGAAACACCTAGAAGTACTTGAAGAACTCTTCCCAGACTATGAGAACACTTGGCGTTCCTCTCAAGAACCTGCCCGCAAAGGCTACGCTGGTACTATGTTCCTCTATAAGAAAGAACTCACACCCACTGTCACTTTTCCAGAAATCGGTGCTCCTTCTACCATGGACTTGGAAGGCCGCATCATCACTCTAGAATTTGATAAATTTTTCGTTACCCAAGTTTACACTCCAAACGCTGGCGACGGTCTCAAACGCTTGGAAGAACGCCAAGTCTGGGATGTCAAATATGCGGAGTATTTGGCTCAACTAGACAAAGAAAAACCAGTCCTTGCGACCGGCGACTACAACGTAGCCCACAATGAAATCGACCTTGCAAATCCTGCTAGCAACCGCCGTTCACCTGGATTTACCGACGAGGAGCGTGCTGGATTTACCAACCTTTTAGCAACTGGATTTACCGATACTTTCCGCTACATTCATGGCGATGTTCCAGAACGCTACACTTGGTGGGCGCAACGCAGCAAGACTTCTAAAATCAACAATACAGGCTGGAGAATCGACTACTGGCTCACTAGCAACCGCATCGCTGACAAGGTGACCAAGTCTGACATGATTGACTCGGGTGCGCGCCAAGACCACACACCCATTGTCATGGAGATTGAGCTCTAAGGAGAAAGCTAATAGACTATCAAGCTGTCATTCCCGAATTTATAGTATCTGACCTCAAAAAGTCACGCCACTTCTACTGCGACTTGCTGGGATTTTCTGTCGAATACGAGCGTCCAGAGGAGAAATTTCTCTTCCTCTCGCTTGAAGACTGCCAACTTATGCTAGAAGAAGGCAGCACGGAAGAATTAGCCCAACTAACCTATCCTTTCGGACGCGGTGTCAATATTTCCTTTGGCATTGAAGATGTCCCTCAGCTCCACCAAAAACTGCTGGAAGCTGACTATCCTATCCATCGTCCGCTGACTAAAAGAGAATTTCGAGTGGGAGATAGCTTTATTTACCCTCACGAATTTGCAGTTTTGGATCCAGATGGCTATTTTTTAAGATTTAGCGAATAGAGAATAGAAAAAATCTTTCAAATCAGAAAAAGGCATATTGTCAGGTCTTGAAGAATCTTGATAATATGTCTTTTATGATGGAAAATACTTCTAAATGTTAGCCTATAATTGATATTTTGTCTTTTTTTCTTCAATTTGTTCGTTTTTTTATTTCAAAACACTGACAAAACATTTGATTTCTAAAGTTATTTAGTGTAAAATAAAAACATTGGCTCAATCCTATTTGAAATTGAATACCATTTTACTTGTTTATGTCGTGAATTGGCGCGACGTTTCTACAAGGTGCCGGAACACCTAACAATAAGTAAGTCAGCAGTGAGGTATGGTCGTTTTTGCCATGCCTATTTTGGGGACTTACTTAGAGATTAAGTAGGTCCTTTTTCTATCAGTTTTACTAGATAGAAATCTGAAACAAGTAAATGGATTGGCTTTTAGACTTTAGGAGGTCTTATGAAATTATTAGAAGAGCGCATCCTCAAGGATGGGCATATCTTGGGTGATAACATCCTCAAGGTGGATTCCTTTTTAACCCACCAAGTTGACTTTAGCCTGATGCGAGAGATTGGTAAAGTTTTTGCGGAAAAATTTGCTTCTGCTGGCATTACCAAGGTTGTGACCATTGAAGCGTCGGGTATTGCCCCAGCCGTTTTTACAGCGGAAGCCTTAAACGTTCCCATGATTTTCGCCAAAAAAGCTAAGAACATTACTATGAACGAAGGCATCTTAACTGCCCAAGTCTACTCCTTTACCAAGCAAGTGACCAGTACCGTTTCTATCGCTGGAAAATTCCTCTCACCAGAGGACAAGGTTTTGATTATCGATGATTTCCTTGCTAATGGCCAAGCTGCCAAAGGCTTGATTCAAATCATCGAACAGGCTGGTGCCACAGTCGAAGCTATTGGTATTGTGATTGAAAAATCCTTCCAAGATGGCCGTGATTTGCTTGAAAAAGCAGGCTACCCTGTTCTATCACTCGCTCGTTTGGATCGTTTTGAAAATGGTCAAGTTATTTTTAAGGAGGCAGATCTCTAATGCAAACTCAAGAAAAACACTCGCAAGCAGCCGTTCTTGGCTTGCAGCACTTACTAGCCATGTACTCAGGATCCATCCTGGTTCCCATCATGATTGCGACAGCCCTTGGCTATTCAGCTGAGCAGTTGACTTACCTGATTTCTACAGATATCTTCATGTGTGGGGTAGCAACCTTACTTCAACTCCAACTCAACAAATACTTTGGAATTGGACTCCCAGTCGTTCTCGGAGTTGCCTTCCAATCTGTCGCTCCCCTGATTATGATTGGGCAAAGCCATGGTAGTGGCGCTATGTTTGGAGCCCTCATCGCATCAGGGATTTACGTGGTTCTTGTTTCAGGCATCTTCTCAAAAGTTGCCAATCTTTTCCCATCTATCGTAACAGGATCTGTTATTACCACGATTGGTTTAACCTTGATTCCTGTCGCTATTGGAAATATGGGAAATAATGTTCCAGAGCCAACTGGTCAAAGTCTCTTGCTTGCAGCTATCACTGTTCTGATTATCCTCTTGATTAACATCTTTACCAAAGGATTTATCAAGTCTATCTCCATTTTGATTGGTCTAGTTGTTGGAACTGCCATCGCTGCTACTATGGGCTTGGTGGACTTCTCTCCTGTTGCGGCAGCACCGCTTGTCCATGTCCCAACTCCTCTCTACTTTGGAATGCCAACCTTTGAAATCTCATCTATTATCATGATGTGTATCATCGCAACGGTGTCTATGGTTGAGTCAACTGGTGTTTATCTGGCCTTGTCTGATATCACGAAATACCCAATCGACAGCACGCGCCTGCGCAACGGTTACCGCGCAGAAGGTTTGGCCGTACTTCTCGGAGGAATCTTTAACACCTTCCCTTACACAGGATTTTCACAAAACGTTGGTTTGGTTAAATTATCAGGCATTAAGACTCGCCTGCCAATCTACTACGCAGCTGGTTTCCTCGTTCTCCTTGGACTCCTACCTAAGTTTGGTGCCCTTGCCCAAATCATTCCAAGCCCTGTCCTCGGTGGTGCCATGCTGGTGATGTTTGGTTTTGTATCTATTCAAGGGATGCAAATCCTCGCCCGCGTTGACTTTGCTAACAATGAACACAACTTCCTTATCGCAGCTGTTTCAATCGCTGCAGGTGTCGGACTCAACAACAGTAATCTATTTGTCAGCATGCCAACAGCCTTCCAAATGTTCTTCTCAAACGGAATCGTCGTAGCCAGCCTACTTGCTATTGTTCTCAATGCAGTACTGAATCATAAAAAGAAATAAGAAAAAGAGGTATGAGCCTCTTTTTTGTTTATCTATATCCTTACCTGTCTGTCTTCTGACCTTTGGCCTGTGACAAACATGGTAAAGGTTGCTTTACAGACATTTCTGCCTTCTTGATTGGTAATATCCACATCCACCACACAGGTTGTGCGACCTTGATGGACGCATTCTCCTTTAATGGTCAACACGTCATCGAGTTTTCCTGCCTTGAGGTAGTTGATAGAGGATTGGAGTGTCACCCCATCAAGCCCCAGCGAGATAACCACCAAACCACTAATCTGGTCACAAAGGGTAAAAAGATAGCCACCATGGGCATTGCCATAGTAGTTGAGCGACGAGTCCACTACTTTGGTCGTCACCACAACGTGACCATCTCTCATTTGTTCAATTTCGTAATTTTCAAAGGCAGATATAGCGTCAAAATGAAAATCTTTCATCGTTTCCTCCTGATAGTTCAAACGACACTATGATACTACTTTTTATAGGACTGTGCAAGGAGAAAGCTCCTAGTCTGGCAAAATTCCGACCTGCTCTACAAAGCGCATAAAGGCTGCCTGTCCTTGTTCTGTCTGCTTGTAAACTCCTGCATCCTCAAGCACACGAGCAAAGATAGCCCCCACAGAGTCCTTGACAATTTCAAGGGATTTTTCTTTATCCGCTAGGTCTGGATATTTGGCTTTGAGCTGGTCTGCCCATTCCTGATGATAAGTCGCAACTGTATCCCCTTCTCCAACAAGATAGCTGGCGACTTGCTCTACTTCTGCTTTTAGACGTGGTGGCAAAATAGCCAAGCCCATGACCTCAATCAAGCCGATATTTTCCTTCTTGATATGTTGGACATCCTTGTGGGGATGATAGATGCCATCAGGATGCTCTGGCGATGTCTGGTTGTCTCGCAAGACCAAGTCCAACTCAAACTGTCCATCGCGTTTACGGGCAATCGGTGTAATGGTATGGTGTGGTGTTCCATTACTTTCTGCCAAGACTTGCACACTTGGGTCTGAATATTGCCGCCATTCTCGCAAAATCTTATCAGCCAAGTTGATCAAATCCTCTTTAGAATCCGAAGTCAAACGTAGCACTGACATGGGCCACTTGACAATCCCTGCCTTAACCTGTTCAAAGCCAGCAAAAGAGAAAGTCTTTTGCAAGGGAGCCAATTCCATAGGAAATACGTGACGGCCTCCCTGATAGTGGTCATGAGTTAGAATAGAGCCTCCCACGATCGGCAAGTCCGCATTTGAACCCGCAAAATAGCCCGGAAACTGCTCCACGATAGCCAACAGACGCTCAAAACTCTGACGACTGATAGCCATGGGACGATGCTGACCATCTAAGAAAATACAGTGCTCATTAAAATAAGCATAGGGCGAATACTGGAACCCCCACTCCTGACCCGCCATTTCAAAACGGATAATGCGGTGATTGCTACGAGCTGGATGGTTGACTCGACCGTGGTAGCCCTCGTTCTCTATACAAAGCTGACACTGGGGATAATTGCTAGCTTGCACCAACTTGGCCGCTGCAATCTCTTTCGGATCCTTTTCAGGCTTAGAGAGGTTGATAGTAATCTCCAGTTCACCGTAATCAGATGGAACACGATAAGCAATATTCTTAGCAATGGCCTTGAGCTTGATGTAGTCATTTTTCTGGCTGAGTTGGTAAAAATCCGCTATTGCCTGTTCGGGAGATTGGGCATAGGTTGCCCAAAAGTCACGATTGACCTGACTCGGACAAGGGGTTGCTAAGTCCATTAGTTCAGCACCGAGAATTTCACGCGCAGTCTGACTATCCTCAATCGTTTCTAATCGAACGGCTTCCTCAACCAGCTGGTCCTTGAGGTCAATCAATTTATCCAGATTCGTCTCAACTTCCAAAACACCGTCTCCCACTCGTGCCAAAACACGATTGGTCAGGTAGATTCGATCCATTTCCTCAAATGAACTTTCAGAAATGACATGTGTTACAAATTTATCTACTAAGGTCACTATAGAGCCTCCTTTTGACTAGTCAAGGACGCGAGTGCCACCTGCAACTTCAGCGATATAGAAGCTTGGAGCGTATCCAACTACTTCCTCGTAGTGTTTGCCTACAGCTTCCTTAAAGGTATCAACAGTGTTTTTTTGAACCAAGGCAATGGCACACCCGCCAAAACCTGCCCCTGTCATACGAGCACCGAGAACACCTTCTTGTGCCCAAGCTGTATGAACAAGAGTATCCAATTCCAAACCAGTTACTTCATAATCATGCTCTAGGGAAACGTGTGACGCATTCATCAAACGACCAAATGTTTCCAAATCTCCTGCTTCGAGGGCTGCTTGAGCTT
>CABTZI010000059.1:0-7714 GCA_902489265.1 uncultured Streptococcus sp. | reverse complement strand
AGCTTCCTAGTTTGCTCTTTGATTTTCATTGAGTATTATAAAACAGAAGCTAAAAACGTTTTCAAACTGTACTGTAATAGAGAATAAAAACTTCTGAGCAGATTCTTAGTAAAGTCAAAATAAATGTGATAAATTAGTATTGTAAAAATTTACTGAAACGTTTTCAAAAACTATATGAAACCTTTTTTAGTAGATTTAAAAATATTTGAAGGAGAGTTATCATTATGACTCAAGGGAAAATTACTGCATCTGCAGCAATGCTTAATGTATTGAAAACATGGGGCGTAGACACAATCTACGGTATCCCATCAGGAACACTCAGCTCATTGATGGATGCTTTGGCTGAAGACAAAGATATCCGCTTCTTGCAAGTTCGTCACGAAGAAACAGGTGCTCTTGCAGCGGTTATGCAAGCTAAATTCGGCGGCTCAATCGGGGTTGCAGTTGGTTCAGGTGGTCCAGGTGCGACTCACTTGATTAACGGTGTTTACGATGCAGCTATGGATAACACTCCATTCCTAGCAATCCTTGGATCACGTCCAGTTAACGAACTCAACATGGATGCTTTCCAAGAATTGAACCAAAACCCAATGTACAACGGTATCGCTGTATACAACAAACGTGTAGCTTACGCTGAGCAATTGCCAAAAGTAATCGACGAAGCTTGCCGTGCTGCAGTTTCTAAAAAAGGTCCAGCTGTTGTTGAAATCCCAGTAAACTTCGGTTTCCAAGAAATCGACGAAAATTCATACTACGGTTCAGGTTCATACGAGCGTTCATTCATCGCTCCTGCCTTGAACGAAGTTGAAATCGACAAAGCTGTTGAAATCTTGAACAATGCTGAACGTCCAGTTATCTATGCTGGTTACGGTGGTGTTAAAGCTGGTGAAGTGATTACTGAATTGTCACGTAAAATCAAAGCACCAATCATCACAACTGGTAAAAACTTTGAAGCTTTCGAGTGGAACTACGAAGGATTGACTGGTTCTGCTTACCGTGTTGGTTGGAAACCAGCCAACGAAGTGGTCTTTGAAGCAGACACAGTTCTTTTCCTTGGTTCAAACTTCCCATTTGCTGAAGTTTACCAAGCATTCAAGAATACTGAAAAATTCATCCAAGTGGATATCGACCCTTACAAACTTGGTAAACGTCATGCCCTAGACGCTTCAATCCTTGGTGATGCAGGTCAAGCAGCTAAAGCTATCCTTGACAAAGTGAACCCAGTTGAATCTACTCCATGGTGGCGTGCAAACGTTAAGAATAACCAAAACTGGCGTGATTACATGAACAAACTCGAAGGTAAAACTGAGGGTGAATTGCAATTGTATCAAGTTTACAATGCAATCAACAAACATGCTGATCAAGACGCTATCTACTCAATCGACGTAGGTGACACTACTCAAACATCTACTCGTCACCTTCACATGACACCTAAGAACATGTGGCGTACATCTCCACTCTTTGCGACAATGGGTATTGCCCTTCCTGGTGGTATCGCTGCTAAGAAAGACAATCCAGATCGCCAAGTATGGAACATCATGGGTGACGGTGCATTCAACATGTGCTACCCAGACGTTATCACAAACGTTCAATACGACCTTCCAGTTATCAACGTTGTCTTCTCAAATGGTAAATATGCCTTCATCAAGGACAAATACGAAGACACAAACAAACACTTGTTTGGTTGTGACTTCCCTAATGCTGACTATGCGAAAATCGCTGAAGCTCAAGGTGCTGTAGGATTTACAGTTGACCGTATCGAAGACATCGATGCAGTTGTTGCAGAAGCTGTTAAACTCAACAAAGAAGGTAAAACTGTTGTGATCGATGCTCGCATCACTCCACACCGTCCACTTCCAGTAGAAGTACTTGAATTGGATCCAAAACTTCACTCAGAAGAAGCAATCAAAGACTTCAAGGAAAAATACGAAGCAGAAGAACTCGTACCATTCCGCCTCTTCTTGGAAGAAGAAGGATTGCAATCACGCGCAATTAAATAATTCCTTCGTGGAACTTAAAAAGATCGGAGCAATCCGGTCTTTTTATGGAGGATAGTAAATGAATTTAAATCAATTAGATATTATCGTTTCAGATGTTCCCCAAGTCTGTGCTGACTTGGAGCGTATTTTGGATAAAAAGCCCGATTATGTTGATGACAGTTTTGCTCAGTTTACGATTGGCAGTCACTGTCTGATGTTGTCCCAAAATCATTTGATTCCTTTGGAAGATTTTCAGTCAGGAATCATTCTTCATATCGAGGTTGAGGATGTAGACCAGAATTACCAACGGTTGAAAGAACTTGGTATCCAGGTTTTAAACGGACCAACTGTAACCGATTGGGGAACAGAGTCCTTATTAGTTAAAGGGCCTGCTGGTCTAGTGATTGATTTTTATCGTATGAAGTAGGTAATTCTATTATCAAATTTTTTATCTAAACATTCTTGGAGTGAAACTTAAAAAGATCGGAGCAATTCGATCTTTTTTGTATTTATGCGACTTTCAGTCCGTCTCGCTCCGTTAGGTGCGAGACAAAAAACCACCCGTTTTCACGGGTGGTTATGATTTCTACACTTATTGTTTGGCTTCCTGTTTTAATTGTTGCACCTGTTCCTCGTACTGGACAAGCTCCCTGTCTTTTATATTGATAGTCGCTTCTGCTTCAGCAATGCGGCTTCTCAGATCTTGAGTCTTGTTATGGTGATAGCTAATACCAATAGCACTACCAGCAATGATCCCGATTACTAGACAAGTAAAAATCACCAAAATCAAGGGAGCAGATAGTTGTGTAAAGACAAGACTGACAGTTACTGTTTGACGATTGAGTAGACCAAATGAGATCACAATGACTAATAAGCTCAAACCGCCAATTAGATAAGCCTTATCTTTCAGTGACAATTCATTAAATTTTTTTAGCATAAGTTCCTTTTCTCCTGACTATGTTGATAGAAAACTACACACCATTTAGGTATTAACAAAATTCATTTTACTAGAAAATTTCGATACTGTCAATAATTTCTAACGGCTTATTTACCATCAATCAATCGATTCATTGAAAAGGAGTATTCATTTTCTAATATTTGATTGAGTAAACAGAACGGAGCAATTCGGTCTTTTTTCTGTTCCCTCTTTCTTATAACAAGATTGTGATAGTTTATATCTTTATAACAAAAGTTTTAAAGACTTGATTGTTTTGAAAGAATATTTTAAAATAAGATTCAGTAAAAATGAAAGAGGTTTTGAAAATGTCTGAAAAACAAATGAAAATTTTAGGTTGGGTAGCGACCTTTATGTCTGTTATGATGTATGTGTCTTACTTCCCACAAATCATGAACAATCTGGCTGGTCAAAAAGGAAATTTCATCCAGCCCTTGGTTGCTGCCATCAACTGTAGTCTCTGGGTTTACTACGGTCTTTTCAAAAAAGAAAGAGATATCCCCCTTGCAGCAGCTAATGCACCAGGTATTATTTTTGGCCTAGTGACGGTTATTACAGCTTTGATTTAAAAGGAACAGAGGAGACTAGTTTTCAGTCTTCTTTTTTGTTTCAGGGGAGGCTATTTACTTTTTCTAGAGGATAATTTTTTAAAAAACAATCTGATAAACTTAAATAGTAGAATAGTATCAGTATGTCACAGTATTTTATAAGAAAAGGTTTACAGAATAAGTTATAATATAAGTAAATGAACAAGCAAATAAGAAAGTGAGTAGAGTTATGACCGAAAAACTGACTTTTCCGGATGGTTTCTTGTGGGGCGGAGCGACAGCTGCCAACCAGTGTGAGGGTGCTTATAATTTAGAAGGTCGTGGATTGGCGAATGTGGATGTCGTCCCCATCGGTCCAGATCGTGAAGCCATTATCACAGGTCAGAAAAAGATGTTTTCGTTTGAGGAGGGCTATTTTTACCCAGCCAAGCAAGCTATTGATATGTACCATCATTACAAGGAAGATATTGCCCTTTTTGCGGAAATGGGCTTTAAGACTTATCGTCTATCCATTGCTTGGACTCGGATTTTTCCTAAGGGCGACGAAACAGTGCCAAATGAAGCTGGTCTAGCCTTTTATGAGGATTTATTTAAGGAGTGCCACAAGTATGGTATCCAACCTCTGGTGACTATCACTCATTTCGACTGTCCTATGCACTTGATTACAGAGTACGGTGGTTGGCGCAATCGTCGGATGTTAGACTTCTATGAAAAACTTTGTCGCACACTCTTTACCCGCTATAAGGGTTTGGTCAAATATTGGCTTACCTTCAACGAAATCAACATGATTCTCCATGCCCCCTTTATGGGAGCTGGGCTCTGTTTTGAAGAAGGAGAAAATCAAGAACTGGTTAAATATCAGGCTGCACACTATGAGTTGGTAGCTTCAGCTCTTGCGACAAAGATTGCCCACGAAATTGACCCAGAAAATAAGGTGGGATGTATGTTGGCTGCAGGGCAATACTATCCTAACACAGCCCATCCAAGAGACTACTGGGCAGCCATGGAGGAAGACCGCAAGAGTTACTTCTTCATTGATGTTCAAGCGCGTGGGGAATACCCAAACTACGCCAAGAAGCAGTGGGAGCGTGAGCGAATCGAGATTCAAATGACTGCAGAAGATTTAGAGTTGTTGAAGGACAATACTGTTGACTTTGTTTCCTTCTCTTACTATGCAAGTCTAGTAGCCTCAGGTGATCCAGAAGTTAAAGAATTAACTGCTGGAAATATCTTTGCCTCTCTCAAAAATCCTTATCTTGAATCCTCAGAATGGGGATGGCAGATTGACCCACTTGGTCTTCGTATCACCCTCAATGCTATCTGGGATCGTTATCAAAAGCCAATGTTCATCGTGGAAAACGGTCTAGGTGCTATGGATACACCGGATGAGAATGGTCATGTAGCAGATGACTATCGGATTGCTTACTTAGAGGCTCATATCAAGGCCATGCGAGATGCCATTTACCAAGATGGCGTTGACTTGCTTGGTTATACGACTTGGGGCTGTATCGATCTGGTTTCAGCTGGAACAGGCGAAATGAACAAGCGCTATGGCTTTATCTATGTAGATCGAGATAATGCTGGTCATGGAAGCCTCAAACGTAGCAAGAAGAAATCCTTCTACTGGTACAAGGATGTCATTGCCAGCAATGGTGCAAGCATTGAGTAGAGCACATTTGTTCACTATTTTTATAAAATCTTCTCCCTACTTTATAATATGTGAAAAAGAGTTCAATTAGATGGAGCTTTTTGCTATAATGAGGGGAGAAAAATCAGACAGGAGATCGACATGTCAGAACCATTATTTTTACAATCAGTTATGCAAGAAAAAATCTGGGGTGGTACCAAGCTACGTGATGAGTTTGGATACGATATCCCAAGTGAAAAAATCGGAGAATATTGGGCCATCTCAGCCCATCCAAATGGTGTCTCTAAAGTTGCCAATGGTTGCTACGAGGGAACAGATCTTGCTACTTTATATGCAGAGCACCGTGAATTGTTTGGCAATCGTCCAGAACCTGTATTTCCACTGTTGACTAAGATTCTGGATGCTAACGACTGGCTCAGTGTTCAAGTTCATCCAGACGATGCTTACGGACTCGAGCATGAAGGCGAACTTGGAAAAACAGAATGCTGGTACATCATCGCTGCGGATGAAGGTTCAGAGATTATCTATGGTCACAATGCCAAGTCAAAAGAAGAACTCCGCCAGCAAATCGAGGACAAGAATTGGGATGCTTTGTTGACAAAAGTACCAGTTAAAGCTGGAGATTTCTTCTATGTGCCAAGTGGCACCATGCATGCTATTGGTGCAGGTATTTTAATCCTTGAAACCCAACAGTCTAGTGACACAACCTACCGTGTCTATGACTTTGACCGCAAGGACGACAAGGGCAACTTGCGTGAACTTCACCTTGAAAAATCCATTGATGTTTTGAACATTGGTGAGCCAGCAAATAGCCGTCCTGTAACTGTCAAAGCTTATGATTTGCGTTCCACTCTCCTTGTATCCAATGATTTCTTCGCAGTTTACAAGTGGGAAATCACTGGAAAAGTTGATTTTGAGAAGACAGCTGATTACAGCTTGTTTAGTGTCTTGGTTGGTCAAGGTCAGCTAACTGTTGATGGAAAGAACTATCCGATTCAAAAAGGTAGCCACTTTATCCTACCAAGTGATGTTGAATCTTGGACTCTGGAAGGGCAAGATTTGGAATTAATTGTTAGCCATCCATAAAAAAGAAAGGGCCTGAGTTCATACTCAATGAAAATCAAAGAGCAAACTAGGAAACTAGCCGCAGGCTGTACTTGAGTACGGCAAGGCGACGTTGACGCAGTTTGAATTTGATTTTCGAAGAGTATTACGTTTAAAAGAACTCATTCTTTCTATTTCAAATAGGCCATCTATCCCTTACAATTCTTCTGATGTGCTTTGAGTTTTTTGCTAGCCCAATCATAGTGACTTGACGTGCTACTAACAAAGTAGGAACCTAGACTTGTTCCTCCCGTCCACTTATAGACACCTTTGGTAAAGAGTTCGTCATTGCTAAAAACTTCTATCAACTCTAAAACCTCTCTATGTGATTGTTCTAGGAGTCTAGTCGCTTCTTCTAAGGAGGTTTTCTGGTGCTTCTTCCAAAAAGCGACATTCATTTCTCCATAAGTTTTCCAATTATAAGGTTCAGGGAGAAAAGTTCTTTCGTGACCTTTTTGATTAGAATGTACCCAAGTCAAAAGTAACTGATGCCATTCATAAAGATGGATCAAGACATCCCGTAGATTTTTATCCCTTTTCCAGTGAACTTCTTTTTTCTTTGGGTCTCTTGAAAAATCAAATGGAGTCTGTATCTCATCTTCACTTAGTTGGGAGATGAAACGTTTGAGCTTTTCATAGTTTTCCTTAGAGGCCAGCACTAGCTCCTCTTTTGTTTTCGGTCTAGGCACAGGAGTTCTCCCTTCATATTGTTAGTTATTATTAGAAATTTTTTATTCTTAAAATCTCTATAACTTATCCTTTAATTTCTCAACAAAGAGATAGGCTGCTGGACAGGTCAAAGTATTCTTAATCGTTAAATGATTGATTTGATGGATCTTTTTGCGATCTGTATGGGGAAATTCACGACAGGCCTTTGGACGAACTTCATAGATGGAACAGAGATTATCTCCTCCTAGAAAGGGACAAGGCATGGATTTAAAAACCTTATCACCATCTTCATCTACCTGCAGAAACTCCGCTTCAAAAGCTGGTAATTTCATCTTAAAATACTTGGCGATTCGTGTAATATCCGCTTCTTTAAAGTCAGGCCCCAAGGTCTTACAACAGTTAGCACAAGCAGTACAATCAATCTCCGCAAAGACTTCTTGGTGAATCTGTTGGGCTATCTTGTCTAGGTTTTTAGGAGGTTTTTTCTTTAAATTAGCTAAAATTTTACGGTGCTCCTTCTGCTTTTGTAAGGCTAGCTGGTGGTAGTACTCAATATCAATTTCTTTAGACATGGTTTCTCTCTTATTCTATTTGTTCCCCCTATTATACCATGCCTCTGACTCATTGAAAAGTGGACTTTACAAGACTATACTATTCCCGAATGTATCAAAAAACCTTGCAACTAGGTTACAAGGTTGATCACATTAATCGAAGTTAACGTATTCTTTTTGAAGTTCAAGAACTTCTTCCATTGTTGAACACTCTGTAAGGGCACGGTTAGCGTACTCTTCCATCTTAGCAGTATCCAATT